>NZ_JAUBPO010000045.1:0-58699 GCF_036700785.1 Microcoleus sp. S28C3
ATTGATAAGTTAGATTTAGACCCGGATTTGATTTTAAATCACCCTAACCTTCCTTCAGTCTTGTCTTATGGTACTCTGGCTGCTTAAAAACTGTCCGAACTATTGTTATATTTGTTGCCTTAGTCACTTGAGATGACAATGACAATTCGGCTTTTCAATCAAAGACTCAACCAAAGCATTCAAAGCAACCGCCGCCAACAATCCGCCGCCAAAAGTTCCCACAATCGTAATATAAGCAACGCCCGATCGCACTAACCGCCGTTTCGCCACCGGAGAATGACTAAAACCGATCGGCATTCCAACTACCAAAGCCGGTTGCAGTTGCCCAATCTCGATCGCCTCGCATACCGCCATCAGCACAGACGGCGCATATCCTATCACCAATATACATCCTTTTTCCATTTTCAACAACTTATCAAACCACTCACGCTGCTGCCAGAATTCCTGTTCCGCTTCCGCCGCAGCGTTGATATGCGGGTCATCAATTAAAGTTTCAATACTTGTTCCCAAATGCGCCAATCTTGTCCGATCCAAAGCCGCAAAAACAGGCGGCACATCAGCGACAATTTGACACTGATTTTTCAAAGCTTCCCGCGCCGATTTAATCGCCGTTGCGCTCAACTTCACAAACGGCAGCAGCGAACAATCTCCGCAGGCTAACACCAGTTTAGAAAGCAAGTCTACCTCAATTTCCGAGCGATCGGCCAAATCCGGCAACAAATGCTGCAACGACTCCCCAAAATCCTCCGGGTGAGTGTGCGCCCCCGCATCCCAACCCTCCCAAAGTTGTTCCAACTCATCCAACCCCCCCTCAGTTTCGGTCTGCAACAGCCTTAATTGCGCCAGTGCGTCCGCTTGCACCGCTTGACAAGAAATATCCCGCCCCAGCAATCCTTCCAGCGCCGAAGCCGTTTCTCTGAGGCGAACAATTTGCTGAATAACCGACAGATATTGCCGTTGCAGAGTCGCCATCAGCGCGTTAGGCGAAGCATCCGCATCAGTTTCTAACAGTTTGCGGATGTGAGACAGTTGAAAGCCTTGCTGTTTGAGTGCGACTATTCTTTGCAGTCTTTGCACGTCGCTGCGGGTGTACAGTCTGTAGTTAGAGGTCGATCGCACCGCCGGAGATAGCAGCCCCAAAGCGTGATAATGCCGCACCATCCGAGGGGTAATTGTGCCTTTTACCGCTTCTGTAAGTTGTTTGATTGTCAGGTATTCTTGCATGGGATTTTTGGATTTTGGGATTGTATATTTGGCTTTCTGATTCACCCAGAGTCCGCCGGGGAATCAATTCCCCGTCTCATAGCAGAACTCGGTTAAAACCGACTAAAACATTAAATTCAATTCTCAACTCTCTTGAGTCCTCTTTCAGAGGATTTGCGCTATGAGACAGGGATTTCAATCCCTGTCGGAATCTGGGACTCAACTATTCTTATTGCATTAAATTTTTGGATTTTGGGATTGTATATTTGGCTTTCTGATTCACCCAGAGTCCGCCGGGGAATCAATTCCCCGTCTCATAGCAGAAGTCGGTTAAAACCGACTAAAACATTAAATTCAATTCTCAACTCTCTTGAGTCCTCTTTCAGAGGACTTGCGCTATGAGACAGGGATTTCAATCCCTGTCGGACTGTCGGACTCTGGGACTCAACGAGGGGCGAGTTGATGCTGGATTTATTTTGGTTTCACTCTTGACATTGACATTAATGTCAATGTTTAAGCTACAGGAGTCATTCTACCAACTCAAATTTCCCCAATGACTCCCAATTCCCTGCCCATCTCTCGCCTCTGGCGCATCGCCGAAGAACACCCCGATGCTGTGACTGCCGCCCTGTGCGGAATTCTAGTAATCTTGGGTTCGCTAGCCCTGCAATTCGGCTGGCTGGGTGTAGCCGTGTTAATTTTGCCCGCAGCTTATGTTATTGGTGGCTATTCCAGCACCCGCGAAGGCTTAACTACGCTTTTTCAAGAACGCGAATTAGATGTAGATTTGTTAATGATTGTCGCTGCTTTGGGCGCGGCCGGTTTGGGGCTGTGGCGGCAAGAATATCATTTAATTGTTGACGGTGCGGTGCTGATTTTAATCTTTGCAATTAGCGGCGCGCTTGAAGGTTATGCTATGCAGCGGACTGAACGCAGCATCCGCAGTTTGATGAGTTTGACTGCGGATACTGCTAGGGTGGTAATGTACGGCGGGGAACGGCAAGTTGCGATCGACAAATTGGAAATTGGCGATTACATTTTAGTCAAGCCCGGAGAAATCATCCCCACAGATGCGATAATTGTTGAAGGCTACAGTGCGATCGATCAAGCCTCGATTACCGGCGAATCGATGCCCGTGGAAAAAACCAGGGGCGATGAAGTCTATGCAGGTACAATAAACGGTGTCGGCGCGCTGAAACTCGAAGTTCATAAAACTCCCGAAAGCAGCTTGATTCAGCGAGTGATTCGACTGGTTCAAGAAGCGCAAACAGCCGCGCCGCCTTCTCAAATGTTTGTGGAAAAATTCGAGCGCGGATATGCCAAATTAATTGTCGGTTTAGGCTTGCTGCTGGCAACTTTGCCACCCTTTGTTTTGGGCTGGAATTGGGAAGAGACAATCTACCGGGCGCTGATTTTCCTAGTAGTCGCCTCCCCCTGCGCGCTGATGGCTTCGATTATGCCGGCGCTGCTTTCGGGAATTGCTAACGGGGCGAGACAGGGGATTTTGTTTAAAAGCGGCGCGCAATTAGAGATGATTGGTAAAGTCAGGGCGATCGCCTTTGATAAAACCGGAACTCTCACCACGGGAAAACCCGAAGTTATCCAAATCGTACCAGCAGCCGGATATACTGAAACAGAAGTTCTGCAATTGGCTGCTGCCCTAGAAGCTCATTCCGAACACGCGATCGCCTCTTCAATTGTCAGCGCCGCCCAGCAGCAACAGTTACAATTGTCAACCGCTACCGACGTACAAGCAAAAATCGGTCAAGGAATTATCGGCAAAGTCAACAATCAAATCATTGCCATTGGTAAAGCCGATTTTGTCGAAGCAACTTCCGAATTGAGTCAAATCAGCCAGCAGTTGCAAGCAGAAGGTAAAACTGTTGTTTGGGTGGCAAAGGGCGATCGACTTTTAGGAATCATTGCAGTGGCAGATACCATCCGTCCCGAAGCAGCAGCAACGGTAAAACGCTTGCAAAAATTAGGCGTAGAACATATAATTATGCTAACCGGCGACAACGAGCAAACAGCTCAACACATCGCCCGTCAATTAGGCATCAAAGAAGTGTACGCCGAACTTTTGCCAGAAGACAAAGTGCAGGCAATTAAACAACTGCAAACCCAGTATCAAACTGTAGCAATGGTAGGAGACGGCATCAACGACGCCCCCGCCCTCGCTCAAGCTTCCGTGGGCATTGCGATGGGAATTTCCGGCAGCGATGTTGCTTTAGAAACTGCTGATATCGTATTAATGGCAGATAAGTTAGAGCAACTAGCTAAAGCAATTATTTTGGGCCGCCGCGCTCAAAAGGTTGTTAAACAAAATATTGTTTTTGCACTCAGTTGCATTATACTGTTACTGGCTGCCAATTTCCTAGGAAACATCACCATGCCTTTAGGCGTAATCGGTCATGAAGGGTCTACAGTAATAGTCACATTAAGCGGTTTGCGAATGCTCAGAAATTAGACCAATCGAGACAGAGGAAGAGTGATATCAAATCCGCTCTTCATCGGAATTATTAGTCTCTCTCTTCTCTTCCTCTGCGTTCTCTGCGTTCTCTGCGGTTAAAAATTCCCAATATTAAGAAAAACTACAATTTGTGTTTTGTTACTAAAAACACGCTAGGGTCAAAAGTATAGAATCATACCAAAACCTGAAGTTGCTCGAAAATGCAATAAAAATTAACCTAGAAAAAGTCTAGAAAATGGTATAGAACTGGTTGCACCAAGAGCAATGGAAAACAAGTTTTCTGTTGGAGGCAATATGAACGAAAAAGTCATTGGGGCCACGCGGAACGTTGCAATTGTTGGCCCTTATTTAAGCGGTAAAACCGCACTGCTCGAAAGTTTGCTGTCGGTGACAGGGACAATTACCCGCAAAGGAAATGTCAAAGATGGCAACACAATAGGTGATAGTTCGCCGGAAGCACGCGATCGCCAAATGAGCGTAGAAGTAAACGCCGCCACTGCTGAATATGAAGGCGTCCGCTTCACATTTCTCGACTGTCCGGGATCGGTAGAATTTGTCCAAGAAACTTACAATGCGCTGATTGGTGTGGATGCGGCGATAATTGTTTGCGAACCCCTTGCCGATCGCACTTTAACCCTCGCACCCCTGTTTAAATTCCTCGACGATTGGGAAATTCCCCACTTAGTTTTCATCAACAAGATAGATCGAGCTTACACAGACGAAACTACTTGTGGCACCAACTTCACCGAGGTGATCGACGCGCTCAAATCCGTTTCCAGTAGACCGATCGTACCTCATCAATATCCGATCGGCAAAAACGAACAAATCATCGGTTTTATCGACTTAGTAACCGAACAAGCTTACCACTACCATCCGGGCGCCGCCGCAGATCCAGTCCCGCTTCCAGAACACCTCAAAGCACAAGAAAGCGCAGCGCGGCAGCAAATGCTCGAAGAATTGGCGAATTTTGACGACCATTTACTCGAAGAATTGCTCGAAGAAATCAATCCCGACGCCGAAGAAATTACCCGCGATTTAAAGATGGAATTAGGCGCAGATTTAATTGTGCCAGTATTCATCGGCATCGCCGAACAAGATTTCGGCGTGCGGCCTCTGCTGGAAGCTTTGCTGAGGGAAGCGCCGACACCGGAAACTACAGCCGATCGCCGCGGCATTATACTAAGTGAAAACAAAGTTCTGGCTCAAATCCTCAAAACCTATTACACGCCCCAGGGAGGCAAACTATCGTTAGTGAGAATGTGGCGGGGGACGCTGACTGACGGAGCAATTTTGAACGGCATTCGAGTTAACGGTTTGTACCGCTTGACCGGCCAGCAAACGCAAAGTTTGCAATCCGTCAGCGCGGGGGAAATTGTGGCTTTGGGAAGGCTAGAAGGAGTGAAAACAGGCGATACGCTGGCGATTGACCGATCGGAAGAATTGCCAAAAGCCGAAATCATCCCGCCTGTCTACGCACTGGCGATCGTCCCAGAAAAGCGCAACGATGAAGTTAAGCTGAGCTCGGCTTTAGCTAAATTGCTAGAAGAAGACCCATCTTTAGTCTGGGAACAGCACGGCGACACTCACGAAATTATACTTTGGGGTCAAGGCGAAATCCACCTGAAAGTAGCTTTAGACAGGTTGCGCCGCAAGTATAACTTGCCGATGGTAACTCACTTACCGCAAGTGCCGTACAAAGAAACCATCCGCAAACCTGCATCTTCTATCCACGGGCGCTACAAACACCAAAGCGGCGGACACGGACAGTTTGGCGACGTGTACCTCGACATTCAACCGCAGCCACGAGGAGAAGGCTTCAATTTCACCGACAAAATAGTCGGCGGCGTCGTCCCAAAACAGTACATTCCCGGCGTAGAAGTGGGAGTGCGCGAGTATTTGGATCGCGGCCCGCTGGGTTTCCCGGTGGTAGACGTAGCGGTGACCCTGACGAACGGTTCCTACCATTCTGTGGACAGTTCCGAACAAGCTTTCAAGCAAGCGGCGCGTTTGGCGATGCAGGAGGGAATGGTCAAGTGCGAACCGGCATTGCTGGAGCCGATCGCCAAAGTTGAAATTTGCGCTCCGAACGAGTGTACATCAAAGGTGTTGCAGTTGGTCAGCGGACACCGCGGCCAAATTCTCGGCTACGAAGGTAAACAAGACTGGAAGGGATGGGATGCAGTTTCTGCTTATTTGCCGATCGCAGAAATGCAGAATTTGATCGTAGAATTGCGATCGCAGACAATGGGAGTCGGATTTTTTAATTGGGAGTTCGATCGATTGCAAGAAGTGCCGGAACCTTTAGCTAAACGGGTTTTGCTAACAACTGGCGGCAATGGAAACAGTAACGGTAAAAGTTAAGCTGTAAGGGCGGGTTTCATCAACCCTCTTGGGAAGAATTCAAAGGATAAATAAACCCGCCCCCGCCCCACGACCAATCTGAATGTAAATTTAGATTGTTCCTTGGGTGGGTGCGGGTTTTCGAGATTGTTTTTTTTCGGCGATTCGGGTTTGTGAAACCCGCCACTACGATCGCACAAATTATACGATCGCGAATCAACGAGACATGATATTAGAGAAGTCGATAATTCATCCGTGTATCCGTGTCAAAACCTGTGTGGTGCCTTCTTCCTTACCCTAAAAAGAAATAATCAAGTAACCATTCAGGAACTTAGCACCAGTAACAGACTTTCCAGTTAGCGCCGGAGGCAGCAAAATATTGCGCCGCTGATCGCCCGCTTCGATCGTCACTTCCGGCCCAGATTGAATCAATTTAATTTCTTTCTTGTCAAACCCAGGCAAAAACAAACTAACTTGACGCTGTGCAATGTTTATGTTAATCGGTTTAGGAGCTTTTGCCGCCTCAGAAAAATCTGGCAAAGCATCAATTAGCGGCTGCCAGTTATTGTCACTGTGCGCCGGAACCGAAACAGCCGTCAAAGGCTCAAAATCGGCAGTAATAGCTTCTGTAACCGATGCTTGATTAACAATGACACCGCCCACAGTCAAACCAACTTGTTGAGAACTTCCCCAAAGATAGCGAGCAGTTGCGATCGCACTTGCATCCCCAGTCGTCACCAAAAAAGCCGCCGTGCGGTTCGGATCTGCCAGCGCTTCCTTACCCTTATCCAAAAGATTATCGACTTGCTTAGTAGATTGAAAAGCATTGTCTCCCGACAAATCCACAGTCAACACGGTACTCACAACCGGTTGAATAAAAGGTGAAAGCGCTTTCCCCAAATCCGAATCTACCAAAGCTTGACGGAACCTGCGGATGTACCAACTCAGAATTTCCGGCATTCCCAGCATCCGCAGCGTATCCATGCCGCCATTGCCGTCATAAACAATTACATCGTATTGTTTGCTGTCCTCGTATTCCCGAAGTTCGTTCAACGCCAGCGCGCTGTCCATTCCCGGCAACACCCCTAATTCTTGACCGTAAATCTGCTTGAAAAACGGAGTGCGGACATATTGAGCTTCTAGTTGTTTAACTTCGTCCCACCTGCGTTCTAGCAGCGGCGCGCTTTGCACCTGAACTGCTTTGAGGTTGGGGGCGATTTCCTGGGGGTTGAGAGTCAGGGGAGCCCCTAGCAGGATGCCCAATGCAGGGCCCGGATCTTGGCCGAGCAGCAGAACTCGCTTGCCTTGAGCCGCGTATTTTTTAGCTGTTGCGATCGCGATCGTGCTGCGGCCAGTGCCGCCTTTGCCCAAAAATGTCAAAATCAAAGCCATTTTCTGTTCTCACTGCCAAAGCTTACTCTTTAACATTTAAGCGCAACCTTCAGCCAGAGTGGGGGAGGCGGGAGAGTGGAGGAAGAGGAGAGTCGGCGAGTGGGAGAGTGGGAGAGGGGAAGAATTGGGAAAATTTTTCCTCTTCCTTCTTCCATCGGACTGACATCCGTTACATCCGTTACATCCGTTACAGAATCCGTTGCCGAACTTCCTTCTTCCTTCTTCCTTCTACATCTGTTAAACGGGTTCTAGCTCATCTTCAAAGAACCAAGTCGCAAAACCATCAAACTTGACAACCACACCTACTCCGCTACCGTCAACCATTTTGAATCCGTCAACAGTGCCTACTGGATTCTCCTTTATCTTGCCCACTATATTTGGAGGTATCCGATCTCTGAGACGGCGCACCTTCACTCTCTGACCTACTTCTATTGCCACTGAAATTGTTCTCCTGCTCTATATAACCTATATACAACCGTCCATTTTACAGTTTGGCGTCTACTTCGGAACAGCAACACCAGCAAGCGATCGCTCGCTATGATTTTCCATCGAAATTTCCACCAACTTCCCCTAAAAAACCCTCTTCTAGTCGGGGTTGGTCGATCGTGTACCTTGATTCGCTTGGGTTTGCCTCATCAGGTTCCACAGCAGCAAGCTCAACTCCCAGACTCTCGCGCACCGCGAAGATAATTATTTTTTATCCCTTTGCAAAAACAATCTTTTTATTAATTGCCACAACTACAGGATTTCTCCCCAATTAGTCATCCTTCCGGCAGAAGCCAAAAAGCATTCAGAAGCAGTAATTAATTTTATGTTTGCTATATATAAATCTGCGCTCTCTAAAGTTGACCTCGGCTAAAATCCATACTGCAAAGCACTTTGAGTCTGGTCGGCCAAATTTCCCGAAGGTCAGATTTTAGTAAACTGCCATCTTGTAACAGTTTACTAAAATCTGAAAAAAAAAAAAGATTTAATGCTAAAATTTCAGGTTGAGAAAGTCTATTTTTGCTGTTGTCTTACCGCATAAAAAGTGGAACGCTTGCCGGATTTAGGGTGTCCAAGAGAGCAAATGAAGTCAAGGAACTTCAAGATCACAAAATTGAAATAATGAATAAAATTTTTACCTGCTGGCGATCGACCCAAATTCCGCTCCTAAGTTTATCGTTAGCTGTGTTCGCCTGTCTGCCGCTCGGTCGTGGGGCGATCGCCAGTCCGCTCTCTCCATCCCCCAAACAGCCGTCAAACGCTACTAAAATTGTCTCGGTCGATCGACCGCCAGCATTGCCAACAAACTCACAATCTCCAAAAAATCCGGCAACAGTGGCGGCGAATTCATCCCCAGCAGAGACAATAAAGGCTCAGGGAACAGCCGTCGGACGATCGCTCGAAATCCAAGAAATTCGCGGTACAGTCAGCTTTAAAGGGCGGCCGGCAGTTGTGGGCGATCGGCTTGTCGCCCCCGGAGACGAAATCATCACCGGCCCCGATTCCACAGCCCGTTTAGCGATCGACAACTACACCGGCATCGTGGAAGTTGCCGAAAAAACCGCAGTCAGAATATCCACTTTGTCAAACAGTGCAGGCGGCGAAAAAGACACAGCCATTTTTGTCAGCAGGGGGCGAGTCAGGTTGTCGATCGGCAAAACTGCCGCGACAACTCCCGCAGCCAACACCTCAACAATTATCCCGCCGAACCAAATAGCCGCCCTAAATACCTTCAGCGGACTCGGCAAATCCAGTCAAATTGCCCAACAAAAAAGTTCTGCCAAAACCGCCCCAGTCAGGGTTGAAACCCCAGAAGGCGTTGCCGGAGTTCGCGGCACCTCCTTTGGCGTCAGCGTCGGCGAAGGCAAAACCGCAGTCGAAACTATTGAAGGTGCAGTCGCAGTATCCGGCGGCAGCAGCGACTCAGAAATAGTTGTCAACGGCGGCAACGCCACGACAATTTTCCCTCAAACCTCGCCCGTGGCGCCCTCAGCGAGTCCTCGCCTAGCTCAACTCAAAGTCCGCAGTTTGGGGAGACTCAGCGGCAATATCTATCGCCTCAGCGGTCAAATTAACCCGATCGACATAATTTATGTCAACAACGAAGCGATTAAGATCGATCGAAAGGGCAACTTCAAAATCCAAGGAATTTTACCTACAAGTCGCCGCCTCACAATCGTAGTGCGAGGCCCGTCAACCACAGAACGGCATTACAGCCTCGCTGTTCCCTAAACAACCTTTTTAAGAGTAAAGTGCGCGGGCAGTCTCTGAGGAGCTGAGTTAGATTGTAAGTCCTATCTGGGTTGATTATCATGTGTAAGTGCGAAGCATTTCGCGGTGAAACTCCCTCAGCCCAGGTGCATCTAAATCTTACAGTTAAGTTTGATGCAATTATTGTGGGGGTGTCCCGTCAGCCGCAAAATACAATTTAGATTCCCAACAGATTAGTCAAAATCAATAAATTTTGCGGCTACCCTTCGCCCTTACGGTATTGTAAAACTTCATGACCAAAAATTTTTTGATGCTACAAGCCCCCGGATTTATCCGTGGAATCAATCCAAAATCTAAAATCTAAAATCTAAAATCTAAAATCTAAAATCGAATGACTCGCACTCCTCTCGAAGGTCGGACTCGAATGTTACTTTTTGCGTCAAATTAATTGCATGAAGTTCAAAAAATGGATCGACGAGCATCTCAAAGACAATCAACTGATCGGCCTGCGGCAATATATAATCACAAATCCTCCCTGGATAACAGGTGCCATAGCAGGTATAATGTCTGTAGCCATGCTGCAATTTGGAATGTGGAAACCCCTTGAATATTTGGGATACAAAACGCTATTTCAAATTCGAGAAGCGGGAATTTTGCCAAATCCCGGATGGGATTCTAGAATTGCCGTAATTGCGATCGAACGGCATTCCTTGCAGGAATACGGTCAATTTCCTTGGCCTCGCGACCGCTACGCCCAACTGCTAGAAGCACTGAAAAAATCTCCCCCCACAGCCGTTGGTTTTGACATTCTTTTCCTCGATCCGAGTCCGAAAGATGATATTTTAGCTGCTGCGATCGCCGCCAACGGCAAAGTTGTACTCCCTAGAACCATTAAAGAAGAACCAGTAGCATCTTTAAAAGCAGTCGCCGCAGGTGTCGGCCACATCAGCCAGGAAGCCGATAGTGACGGTATTAGCCGCAACTCAAAAATTTTTCTCAACGGGATTCCTAATTTCGGTTTAGCAATGACTCACAGGTACAATGCTGCTAATCCCCAAGATCCAGTATTGCTCCCACATTCCAAAAATAAGCAGGAAAAAAAAGTTTGGGTTAACTGGCCGGGGAAAACTGAAAATCTACCTACTTATGCTTTTGTTGATGTCGTAGAAGGTAAAATTCCCGCAGATGCTCTGACCAATAAGTTAGTTTTAGTGGGCATAGTTGCTACCGGTTTAGACCCGATATCTTCACCTCTCAATAAGACTACGGCTGGGGTTTATTTATATGCAGCTTTGGTTGACAATTTGCTCAATCAACGCTTGCTGCGGCGGCTGCCGGTACTCCTAGAAATTTTGTTATTGTTGGGGATTGGCCCGCTTACCGCTTTGGTTCTGGGCAACCGAGGTGTTACAGAGAGAATTGCGATCGCTCTCGGTTTGCCTATAGTTTGGATTGCGGCTGCTGCTTTGTTATTTGGCTTATTTTTTTGGTGGGTTCCGATTGCCGCACCTATTGGCACTCTCATTTTATCTGGCACTGCTTTGCAACTCCGGGAACAGTACGAAAAGCAGCAGTTGATGAGGTTATTTGAAAAGCACGTCGATCCAGAGACTGCTCAGCTTATTTGGCAACGCAAAGCGGAGATCTTTGAACAGGGAGAACTCGAACCTCAAGAACTTACAGCAACGGTGCTGTTTATGGATATTCGCAGTTTTACTTCGATTTCAGAAAAAATGCGACCGCGAGATTTACTCACCTGGTTGAACAATTATTTGGAAGCGATGACTAACTGTATTATGGATCACGGCGGCGTTGTAGATAAATACATCGGTGATGCAATTATGGCAGTTTTTGGGGTGCCTTTTTGCCATACCGAATATAGAGAAATTCAACAAGATGCTTTGAATGCAGTTGCGGCTTGCATTGCGATGCACGAACGGCTGCACCAACTTAATCAGCAGCTTAGAAGCGAACACAAACCTTTAATTAAGTTTGGCATAGGTTTGCATACCGGACAGTTAGTTGCTGGCAGCGTGGGCGGTTCCCGGCGTTTGAATTATTCTGTGATCGGTGATGCTGTCAACGTTGCTGCTAGATTGGAGGCGATGAATAAGGAAATTGTTTCTGACAGTCCTTTTAATTTGTTGGTGACGGGGAGGACTTTTGCTTACGTGCGCGATCGCTACGAAGGCCAAAAAGTAGGATCGATTCAATTGCGCGGAAAAAAAGAACTGACTGTGGTTTATGCTATTATGGGCGAAAAGCATTAGTCAGTAGTCAGTAGTCAGTTGTCAGTAGGGAAAAATAGCTTTTTCCCAATTCCCAATTCCTAATGACTACTGACTACTGACCAATCTAATCAAATACGCTCAGCCGCAGAGTTTTAGCTATTTGTTCTAACAGAAATAAGCCGCCGACAGAATTTCCCTCTTTATCCAGGGGCGGACTGTAAAAGCCGATCGCACCTTGACCCGGAATTACCGACAGCAAAGCCCCGCTAACTCCCGACTTAGCCGGCAGTCCCACCCGCAGCGCAAAGCGGCCCGATGCTTCATACAAACCGCAAGTTGCCATCAGTGCTTTGACAGTACGGCAGTTTTCCCGCATTGCTCGATCGCCACTATTTACCAAAACCATCCCCAGCTTAGCTAAATCCTCCACAGTTCCCGACAAACAGCAGACGCGATTGTAAGTTTCTAAAGCAATTTCCGCATTTTGAATATAACCCGATTCTACGATTTTTAAGGCAAGATTCCAATTATTTTGATTCGGGTTTTCCTTCACTGAATCGAGCATTAACTCGTCAACAAATAACTGACTTTTTGCCTGTTGATTCAGCCAACCGAGCAAGTTTTGACAGCGCGCCGCAGCATTTTGACCGGGAATCAAAGACGCTAGGGCGATCGCGCCGCTATTAATCATCGGGTTTCTCGGCTTTCCTTGGTCTATTTCGAGTTGAGTTAAGGAATTGAAAGGCAGTTCCGAAGGCTCCCAGCCAACGCAGTCAAATACTATTTTTTCGCCCAATTCGCACAGCAAATAAAGCAGGACGAAGGGCTTGACTGCACTCATCAGCGGGAATGTTTGATCGATGCTGCCCCAGCTCAAAATTTGACCGTCCGTTGCCAGAATTTGCACGGCAAACCTTTGTCTGTCTGCTTGTGCAAGGAGAGGTATGTACGCGGGAATTTGACCGGATTTACTGCGATTTATTGCCTCTTTTGCCCATGCGGTCAGTTGTTCTGGTTGCAGGGAAGATAGTTTGCTGGTGGATATTGTCAAATTAGATAACTTATTGGTTTAATCTAAAATAAAGTGCGATCGCCCGATCGAGATCACAAACTTTTCCATGCCCGATTTTAAAATAAATCTGACCAAGAAAATTACTTTGCATAAAAACCTGCTATTTGCCCAGATAAATAAGTAGCAGCTTCCAGGCAAAGTGGTTTCCCGACAACAACCAGCACTAGCTCAAAAGGGCGACCGATGGTGATTTCCCTGCCCCGCTGTCAGGGCAGGGTGCTTCTCTAACTTAATTCTCAAGGGAGAAATTCGCAATCCTTTCCGGATACCCCCCGAACCTCTGAGAATTTACCATCCAACCGAATCTACCAAAATCAGGATAAAAAAATGCCAGACGAAGCAAAAGCAGAAGCACCAAAACCAGAAGCACCAAAACCAGCTCCGCTGACTTTTAAGGGTGTGTGCAGCGACGGAGTTCTCAAAGGCAAAGAAATTCAAGGCAAACTAGATATCAAAGTCAACGTCGAATCTGTCACAACCCCTGAAACAAAGCCCAAAAAATCCGAGTGGGAGCCAGTGATCTTTTGGGTATTGTTTGCTTTCATGGCAAACTTGATTGTCGGCGACCCCGCCGGAATGAGAAAAAAATACAACTCCCCACAAAGGTCTGATTCTCATCAGATGTTAAACCAATCTGGGGAGCAGTCGCTGTTGCCTAAGAAAAACACCAACAACTCGCCGCTTTAGGCCCTGGGAGACTGCCAGCCGCGCAAATAGTAATAAAAAGACCCGAAATATTCCTCGAATACTCGCGTCGTAGTTACCAAAGCTTCTGCACGAGGCAAAAAATCTCCCGCGTCTAAGCGGAGTCTGGATTTCCCTCCTGATGTGGGTTGATAAGTGTAGAAGTCGGTAGCTCTAGGAATCACCTGAATTCCCATATTCGCAAATGCTAGGCTGGCTCGGCGCATCTGAATCGCAGATGTTACCAGAATTACTTTGCGCCCGACACCGCGGCCGTCGAGTATCTTTCTGACTTCTTCAGCACTGGTGCGTATGTTGCTGCCGTTATCGTCGAGAACGATACTGCTGCGCGGGACGCCCATGTTGTTTGCCAGCAACGTTTCGATATCCTTACCTTCGCCAACATAACCCTCCCACTCGGGTCTCGGGCCAGCGGTAACGATGACCATAGGTGCTAGTTGTTTTTTGTACAAAACTGCAGCATAGGGCAGGCGATTGCCTGCATCTGTCAGTTGAATCGCTTCTCGGTTGGCGGTGTGGTTGTTAGTCGTTCCCTTGCCGAGGAGGACGATTGCCGCTGCTGTTTCGTCGCAGCAAACTGTGCGAGCAGCAGCGTCCCGTTCTGCTTGGTCGGCGAACCAGTAAGCTACAACTGGCATACTCGAAAGGATCAAAACTAACAGCGCTGCCAGGATCATTCTCGGCGCCGGGTTGCGGATGCCCCCGTTCGTGATCAGCGCCGATGCAATCACCAGCAGCGTGATCGAAAAACCTAACGGCGTAAAGAAGAAGGCTATTATGCCGAAAATCGCTGCTCCGACTGGCGTGTCTGGCGCAAAAAAAGCCAGGAACAAAAGGCTGATCAGCAGCAAAACGCGCAGCCGGTCTAATAACGGATTGTCTTTGCCTCCTGATTGATCCCACCACGATTTGAGCAGTGAGAACAGGAGGAATAGAAATAGAATGCGAGCTAACAGTTCTGGCATCTTGCAATATTCTGTGTCTTCATAAATTAGTACAGAAGTTTGGAAACGAGCGCGAATTTAGCTGCGGGAGGAAATACGGGCATCGGTGGGTTTTTAACTTTCGCGAATCACGCAGTCCGATCGCATTTATCCTGATGCTCGATTCCGGTCAGCTATCAACCATTGGTTGCAGGGTGAAACCCGCTACTTCCAGTCACAGATTGCTGACAGTTAATTGGTAATTGATAACTGGTAATGGTTGATTGGTAATTGGTAATGGAGCGAGCACAGGCAGGTTGAATAGACAATTCAAGCCTGCTTTCTTCTGCCTACTTTTTTCCCCATTACCTGTTACCGATTTACCAATCCCAATTTATCGGCGCTTCAGTTGATTCCGAATTGCCTGCGTTACCGTTTGAATTACTTTAACACGAGCATAATACTTGTTATTGGCCGCAATTAGCGTCCAGGGAGCAGCAGGGGCACTGGTGCGCTGAATCATTTGATTCACCGCCACTTCATAATAATTCCACTTTTCCCGATTCCGCCAATCTTCCTCGGTGAGTTTGTATTGTTTAAATGGATTGTTTTGCCGCTCTGTAAACCGCTTTAGTTCTTCGTCAGGACTGATGTGCAGCCAGAATTTAACTAACACACAACCGAAACTGGTGAGTTGCTCCTCAAATTCGTTGATTTCCTGGTAAGCTCGACGCCATTCGGGTTCGGCGGCAAATCCTTCGACTCGCTCGACCAGCACTCTACCATACCAACTGCGATCGTAAATGCTGATTTTACCAGCCGTTGGCAGCCGCTGCCAGAACCGCCAGAGGTAGTGATGCGCTTTTTCTTCGTCTGTCGGGGCCCCAAAGGCATTAACGGTGTAACTGCGGGGGTCTAATACGTCCGTCAAGCGTTTGATCGCTCCTCCTTTACCGGCGGCGTCCCAACCTTCAAACATCACTAACACGGGGATTTTATCTTCGTAAATGCTTTGTTGCAGTTTACCAAAACGGGTTTGTTCCTCGCGAAGTTGCTCTTTGTATTCGTCGGGCGACAGCGATTGAGTTAAATCTACTTGGGCCAGTAAGTCGGGTTCGGTGGGTTCCAACCTTTCTTGAGGTGGCAATTTCACGGGTGCAGATTGCATCGGCAGTCTGTCTAAGGCTTCTGTAATTGTCGCGGCCATTTGCGTTAAAACTTTGACTCTCGCCCACCGCTGACAATCGCCTTCTACTAGCGTCCAAGGTGCGGAGCCCGTGCCGGTTTGGGCTACCATTTCTTCTGCTAAAGTTGTGTATTCTTGGTATTTTTTGGCTTGTTTCCAATCTTCGGGCCGCACTCGCCAAGCTTGTAAGGTATCGTCTTCTAGTTTTTTGAGCCGGTGCTTGAGTTCTTTTTTGCTCAGGTGAATCCAAAATTTGGCAATTGCCGCGCCGTCATCTACCATCTGCCGCTCGAAAGCGTTGATTTGCCTGATGACTGTGGGTACTTGGGCGTCGGAGACTCGATCGAACAATCGGTCTTCTAAAACATGAGTGTACCAACTGTGGTAGAAAAAACCAATTTTGCCGCGGGCGGGGAGTTGCTGCCAAAATCGCCACAGAAAAGGATAGCCCTTTTCTGCGGCTGACGGCGGCCAAATCGGGTGGACGGCAAACCCCCGCGGGTCCATGTACCCTACCATTTGTTTGACTAAAGCGCCTTTGCCCGCGGCTGCCCAGCCTTCGAGGACGATAATTGCGGGCAATTTTTTTTCCCAGCAGGCCAGTTGGAGCGATCGCAACTGTTTCATTAAAACTTCTATCTTGGCATCGTAGGTTTCTTTATCGAGGGAGATATCTAAATCGAGGTTTTCGAGCATATTTACCTCATATAAATCTGAGAAAACTGTTTAACGTTAGTTTAACGTTTGGATAAAATTAAATCCTCAAGTCCGGGAAAAACGTTATAAAAATTACAGTTACGGCTGCTTAAAAGCACGATCGCTCCTGCCCTCAAATGGCAGCCTCGTTAATACTAGCAAGATTCCCTCAATTTCAAACTTGCCAAAAAAAACGGCTCAGGTTATAGTTGAAATAGGTAACTTTTAAATAAGTTCAACTTCTCCCCTCCCCCGATCGGGCGAGTTAACAGGAGGAGGCAAAAATCCCTGAAAAAGGATTTAGTGTAAAAGAGAGCAAAAGTAAAAATCAACTACCCGGTGGGGGTGACAACTTCTTTACTTAGCTGTAAAAACTTTATTCAAACAATAGTTACTTAAGCACCAAGCTTGGTAACGAAAGAGAGCGCGACTCATCGACATCCAGCCATAAACTCACATATAAAACTAGCCCGGAAGGGCAAACCAATTTTTATGATTGCCTAATTAGATAAAACCTGAAAGCCTGGGTGATATAAACAGGTTTCTGAGTTTTATCGACACCACAATAAATCTGCATTACATCCGCGTTTCTCCGCATTCGGAAGCGGTTAAAAATCAAAAACTCGGATTTTTGCCAGAAATTCACTGTACTTATTTGCCAATACCAATTAAGAGGAACAGTCCGAAATTACGGATTGCAAGTTTTCTATGAATATCTTAACAACACGCTCCTACAAGGGCCAAACTGACTGGTGCGCGATCGCCAATTTAATCGATGCTTGCGAAGCAGTCGATCGCCTCGGCGAAGAAGTCTCAGCAACTGAACTCAAGCTAATACTTGATGCACCCAAACTCGACAAAGCCCGCGACGTGCAGTTGTGGGAAGATGGTAATTACAAACTAATCGGTTTGTCACTCCTAGATATGCCCGATTCCCAGGATGAAATAGACGCTTGTCTGTGGTTTTACGTGCATCCAAATCTGCGTAGCGAAGGTTTAGAAAAAGAGATAATTAAGTGGGGCGAAAAGCGGCTGCGCGAAGTCGCAAAAGAACGGAATTTGCCCGCGAAATTGCGTACCTACAGCCGCGAGGATAAAAAAGATGAGATGCGACTGTTAGAAAAACAGGGCTTTGAGGTCGATCGCTATTTTTGGACAATGGCCCGATCCCTTGCTGAACCCATTCCCACACCGGAATTTCCCGCAGATTTTGCGCTAACCCACGTATCGGGAGAACAAGACATTCAACCGTGGGTAGAAATGTTCAACCAGTCATTTATCGATCACTGGAACCACCACGATTTAACTGCGGAAACCGTGCGCTACTGGATGCAAGATCCGAATTATCAGCCGGAATTAGACTTGATTGCTGTTTCGGGCGATCGCAAATTTGCTGCTTTCTGCGACTGTCAAATCAAACCCCAAAAAAACGCCCGCAGCGGTACAAAAGACGGTTGGATTGAATTGTTGGGTACGCGGCGCGATTTTCGGAAAATGGGTTTAGGAAAAGCGATGCTGCTGGCTGGCTTGCACTCCTTAAAAGCGGCGGGTGCAAATACTGCGAAACTCAGTGTCGATGCTGACAGTTTGACGGGGGCGACAAAGCTTTACAAATCAGTCGGTTTCCGCCCGATGGAAACTTGGATCGAGTGGGCTAAGACTGTGTAGAAAAGGTTGGCCCTGAAGGCGAGAATCCCGACTGCTTAAAGAAGTCGGGGTTCTCAAGTGCGATATTGGGTCAAGTGCGAGATCCCTTTTGGATCGAACGGGCGATCGCGCTTTTCTTCATTTCCTAAATCAACCGGAAATTAGCGGATGTAATCGCATTGGCACTCACTCCAATCATCACACCTAACTCCTCTCCTGTCGAGAGATTCTTGATGAGAGTTCCCTGAGTATTTTGAGTTATTTCTAACTGACCAAAACTTAAACCTCCGCTTAATCCTATCAAATCTTGACCCCCTCTAAAATCAGCGATGATATCAAATACTCTACATACTGCGCATCGGCTATACTACAGGAGATATCGACATTCACGATATCCCTGTGGCTAAAAATAATCAAATCCTTTTTATTAGCACTTTGTTTATCAGTTAATTACTGTGGAACTTTAACCGCAAATAGTGGCGGATATACGCGGATGAACGCAGCTTAGGATACAGTTTGTTTAGTCACTTCGACATAAATATGTTCTAACCGCACCGGATACCGAGCGATTGAATCAATAGAAATTCCATCGAACAGCAAAATAATTTCTTTTAATTCTAAACGTTCGGGCAGCCAAAAAGCTAAATCGCTACCGTAGCGGCGGGGGATAAAACTGTATTGTTTAGCGCGGGCGATGACTTCAGCTTCTTCGTCGGTTTTTACCACGATAATTTCTTGAGCCGGAATCAGTTTTTGCAACTCTTCTAAACTGCCCTCAGCCACAATACTCCCATTTTTCAGAATTCCGATTCTCTGACACAGCCGCTCAGCTTCATCCAACAAGTGAGTTGTCAGCAAAATTGTAATTCCTTCCGATTGCAATCGCTGAATTAAATCCCAAATTTCGTAGCGAGCCTCAATATCTAAACCCGTTGTCGGTTCATCTAAAATTACTAATTTAGGCTGGTGTACCAAAGCCACGGCAATATTCAAACGGCGCTGCATTCCTCCGCTCAAAGTTTCCACCGGGCTTGTAGCTCTATCTGTCAAATTTACTGCTTTCAAACAGTGTCTTACTTGATAGCGGCGCTGCTTGCGCTCTAAACCATAAATTTGAGCAAAAAAGTTGAGGTTTTCTTCGCAGCTAAGGCTTTTGTAAAGCAAATTTTCTTGGGGCGCTACACCTATTAATAATTTAGTAGTTTCGGAAACAGGTTCACCATTGATAGAAACTTGGCCGCTGTCGGCATTTAGCAAATTGCATAAAATATTGATAGTGGTAGTTTTGCCCGCCCCGTTTGGCCCCAGCAAACCGTAAATTTCTCCAGCTTGAATGTGCAGTGTTAAATCTTTAAGCACTGAACGCTCGCCGTAGGATTTATTGAGTTTTTCAATTTGCAGCACAGCTTGAAATCTCCTAGTTTTTCCTATAATATAATACCAATCCTTGCAGGAGTCGTAATTTTTTTCCCCCACCCCAACCCTCCCCGAACCCGCTGGGAGTTTGTAAGAAATTCACAAATGATGCGAGGATTGCTATAGCCGTAAGGTGCGGTGTGCATAGAACGCTAAATAGGTGTAAGGTATGGTGTGCATTGAACCCTACATAATTAGGTTCAAATGAACCATGATTGAATTATTTTAAAGTAAATTAATTCACTCCTTCCCCTTCGTTTAAAGCCTTCTTTCTACTCTCAACATCCGTCGGTAAGAAAGCCATCCGGCTACTATCATTAAAACAGCAAAAATACACAAAAACTCGAAGTGCGACGAAATATCAGCCAAATCTTTGCCGTCAGCCCACACGCCCATCAGGGCTTCGTTCATGTGATAAATTGGATTGTACTGGGCGAGTTCCAGCAGACTTTTGGGAAACAGCGAAGTTGGCAAAAATGCGCCTCCTAAAATCAACAAAGGAACGCCGAAAGCTGCTACGAGCGAGTTGACATCTTCAGTGCGCCTTGCAAACTGGGTGCCGAGAATAAAGCCTACACCTACATAAGATACAATACTGAGCAGAATAATCGCGCATCCTAACAGGATAGAGCCTTGAAATTGTGCTCCCAAAAAAGAGGCGATCGTGTATACTAAAATTACCTGACCGATACCGATGCAACTGTGAGCAATAAAAATCCCTAAAAAGTAGGAAGTGCCGCTCAGGGGGGAAATAAACAAGCGTTTGAGAGTATGCTGTTCTCGCTCTGCTACTACGGTTGCTACGCTACCGCCGAGACAGCTAAAAAATAAAGCAGCTCCTACTAAGCTTGCAGGGGCGGCTGTTTCAAAAGCTTTTGCTGTTGTCAGTTGCGCGCGTTCTGCTAAAATTAAAGCGTTAATAATCAAGATAGAAATCGGAAAGATAGCCCAAAAAATTAAACTGCGTCTTCGCCTTCCCAATTCTATTAAAATTCGCTGCGCTACAGCGAGGGTTTCATACCAGTATTTCATCTTAAGTTTGTTAGCATTGTTATTGTCTGAAATCAAAACTTAAAGTTAATATTTTATGATACAGTCATGACATAAGCTTGTCAAATAACTGTTTAAAATGTACACCATTGAATTAACATCAACGGATTGGTTAAAAACAGAATCAGCACGCAAAGGAGGAAACGGAACTGCCGTTTTCCTACCTCAAAATAATCTCCAGAGGGAGGATATAACCATAGCGCGATTAATAGTAGGAAACGGCACTGCCGTTTCCTGATTTCCGCTAATGGGTAAAATCAATCGGACGGATGGGATGATGAAATTCCTCTCTCGATCTAACGATCGACAACACCGCTCTTCAGGAGGCGGCAATGCCGTTTTCCCACCCCAAAATAATCAATAATTCTTACTTAATCGCAAAATTCGTACCTCGGTAACATCCTTGAAAAGAAGTTAAACTGGTGCGGTTTATCTGTTCCAATTTAGTCACCAGGGAAGAAGTATTGGTACTTTCAGCCGTAGCACCCCACTTGTAGATAAAGTCGCCGATATAGTTTCCAGTTTCTTCGTAGCTGTGCTCTTCAATTGGAATTCCCGAAACTCCTGAAACAGTTTGGTTGTTGTATCCGTTAACAATTATTTTTTCGATAACAGCTCCCGGTTCTGCGGTAATGTTCCATTGCACCGGTTCATAAGCTGAAAGTGCGAGAATTATTGGCTTGTTTCGGCGTTCTACTTTGATTTCGATCGCACTTTTTGACAAATCTCGGTTCTTGTGATCCGCATTGGCTTCGTAAACGCCTATTAAATGAAGTTCTTTATTTCCGCTTGAGGAACCGATATAAGCTGAAAAATCGTCGGAACCGCCAAGCCCGCAGTTTGCCGCAGAACTAATTGGGGAAATAAAAGCTGTTTTTTCGGCTAGTTTCTGCTGCACCGCCGGCACTACCCACAATCCGGTTCCGATGCCTAATGCACCTATCAAAGCAGCCGCAATACCGAAAGGAAGGGCATTTGTGAGGTGGCGAACAACTGGTTTTGCTGTTAGTTGAGATAACGTTTGCTGCCAAGTTTCACCAGTTTGTCGATCGGCATTGCCGCCATCTAGACACGCCAATAAAGCTAAACTTTCCGGCTGTTCGAGCAGACTTTGAACAGTTTTCCCTTCGCCGACGTAGAGATTTCTAGTTTCAGTGTCTAAAAGCAGCCAGTAGCGATCGCCCTCGCCGAGGTTGTACTCTTGTACCGCAGGATCGACTAAATCGTGCTGCAAAAACACCAGCCAAGCCATATTATTGCCAGTGCCGACTGTTTTGCCGTCGCTGGAAATAAGTTGGTCGATATCCGGTTCCCAGCGCCAAGCTACCCAGCGACTATCTCCTCGATAGCCGAGGGATTTTTCAAGTTGCGGATGAGCGGTTATTTCTAAGCGTTGAACTAAGTTTGACACGAGATGTCCTCCTCAAGTGCGATCGGGTCTAGAGCAATTTTGTTCCAATTTATTAAAACAAATATTTTGCTCATGAAGAGTCTCCGAATAATCGGGTTAATTTTGTCTTGCTAATGTTATCAGCCGGTACTTTCCAAACCACACTGGCTTAACAAAAATATGCCTGTTTAATGGTTTAGCTTGAGAACTTGGAGCTGGCGAGCACCCGCCTGGTAATAATTTTAACCTGTGCTGATAACTAATCTTGTTACGGATTAAAGCTGGCTATCTATCACTGCTTCTACCTGGTTGTCCAGTTTTGAAAGAGTGCTTGGTCGATAGCGTCTACAAGTTCTTAGCTTAACTTTTATTTAGCTACTCTGCTACAAAATATGCCGATCGCACCTGACATCAATATTACCCATGCAAATAAATATCCCGGCTTTCTTGCGGGTGAAATATCCCTGAAAAAGAGACTGTTTGAGAGAAACCCGGTTTCTGTAAAAGTTCGCACACTTCGCCTATTACTGGCGGGGGCCATCAATCGCATCTCTAGTCGGTGCAACGCCTCCGGGGCTAAAGGAACTCGGCGGCACTCTCGGAAGATTGAGATTGGGATTGGGAACTAAATCGCTGTTGCTGTCACCAGCAGTTCCACCCGTGGGAGACGCACTGTTATTGGGAGTGGTATAGGGCGAACTTCCCGGATTGAGATTATTCTGATTGGTATTCGGCGAAGTTCCCGGATTGGCATTATTCGGAGTGGTACTCGGCGAAGTTCCCGGATTGGCATTATTCGGAGTGGTATAGGGCGAACTTCCCGGATTGAGATTATTGGGATTGGTACTCGGTGAACTTCCCGGATTGGCATTATTGGGAGTACCTGCGGGCGAAGTTCCCGGATTCTGATTATTCTGATCGGTATTGGGCGAAGTTCCCGGATTCTGATTATTCTGATTGTTGGGATTTGGCGTGCCTGTTGGAGTAGTTATCGGGGTGCCGACAGCATCTCTGGTGATGGGGTTGGGGTTCGGGGCAGCAGCCGGAGTGCCCCCATTGGGGTTATTTGCAGGAGCATTGGCGGGGTTGCCCGCAACCGGAGCAGTGTTTTGGGGAGCTGCATTGCTGCCGCACAAGCTTACTAAATCAAAAGTTGTGCCGCCTGGAGTTTCGAGGAAGCAAACCGGCACATTTACTTGGGGGTTTGAGGCTCTGGGAAAATCGGCTGTTCCCGGCATGGGACGGCTAAAGGCAGCTTCAGCCATCAGTGGGGTCAATGCCGCCGATAGAGCGGCGATTGTTCGCAATAATCTCATCAGCGTTTCCTCAAATATTGAACTGTGTTTGATCCAGTATTGCCTAGAAACTAGAAATTGTCTTCTTCCCAAAATAGGAGCTTTTGCTACTCCTGCTGATGTAGGCTGCGCCACTGAGCTTCAGAATTAAGACATTTGCATCTCAAGTAATTCCTGATGGTAACGTTCCAACTCATGCGGTTGATGGATCAGCGGCTGAAGTTGGCCGTTGTGGAGTTGGTAGGCTTGTGTGATTCCAATGCGGCTGAGAAAGTCGAGGTCGTGGGAAATGACCCAGAGGGCGCTCTGAAACTCATTGACTCCATCAACAATCTGATTCACTGTTTCCAAATCCAAATTATTTGTTGGTTCATCTAAAATGAGCCAATCAATTTGAGAAATGCCGATCGCAGCCAGCCCTAATCTCGCTAACTCACCGCCGCTTAAGGCAGATGCAGGCTTGTTCACCTCATCATTAAAAAATAGAAAATTTCCTAATTGCTGTCGCAGCAATTGATAGTCTAAGTTTGGGTTGGCCATTTGCATATTTTCTAGGACTGTCCGAGAGCGATCGACCATTTCATAGCTTTGATCGAGATATACCCCTTTTATGGCAGATTTTATGGCAATTTCACCGGCTTCTAAAATTGCTGGAGTTCGCTCCATTCCTAGAATGGCTTGAGCTAAACAGGATTTTCCTGAGCCGTTCTTTCCAGCAATAGCAATGCGCGAGTCTGACGATACATGAAGCTGAATGTTTTTGATTAATCGGCGCGCTCCTAATCTCAAATCAGCACCTTGGATATCGATTAAGTTTTTGTGTTTGTGACTGCATTCTTCTAATTTAACGCGGGTTGTTTTCGTCGTTCTGATTTTGGTTGCGGTAACTTGATTAGTTGCTTGTTCTACGGCTAGTTCATGTTTTTTCTTAGCAATTCCTGCCGTTACTTCAGCTTGTCGCTTCAACGCACCAGCGAGAATTTTCGGAATGCTGTCGGCACGTTTGCGACCTTGTTGGCGAGATTGGGCGGCTCGTTGTTGTTCGTGAGCTGCTGATGTTTTCGCTCGCTTTAGTTCTTTTCGCGCTACTTCGTGGGCGCGTAATGCGGCTTGATGTTCGGTTTCTTTTTGCGATCGGTAGAAGGAGTAGTTGCCACCGTAAACCTTTAACTCCGCTGGCGTTAATTCCCAAATCGTATCGACGGTGCGATCGAGAAAAAACGGCTTGTGCGAGACAATAACGAAAGCACCAGAAAATTCTTGCAGTGCTGTCTGCAACTGTTCCAAGGTTAACAGGTCTAAATGATTTGTTGGCTCATCTAACAACAGAATATCAGGCTGCTTCGATAGAGCGATCGCCAACCAAAGTTTCGTCAGTTCTCCGCCGCTCACTGTACTCAGAGGCTGAGATAGCGAGACTTCCGAGGGAAACTTCTCCTCTAGCAACGTCGTCACCGTCCACCATTCATCCGAATGAGAAGCGATCCAGTCCAGTACCAATTCATTCGATGCAGACAGATTCAGCGTACTGACTTGAGGCAGATAGTAAACACTACCTGTCCTCGCGACTCTGCCAATCTGCGGGATTAGTTGTCCGGCAAGTAGCTTGAGCAAGGTCGATTTACCGCTGCCGTTGCGACCGACTAAGCCAATGCGCGAGCTTTCATGAATCGCAACAGTGATATCTGCGAACAAAGTCCGTGTGGGTGCGACTTCGCAGGTCAAATTAGCTGCGTTGAGAATTGCTTTCTTTTGCATATTTCTGCTCCATCTTGGTTTGCTGAGCCGTCCTCGTAGTGCTGGACGCTCGATCGCAGTACGATCGAGAGGTCGCTACCCAATTCAAATCTCTGGCTTTCGTAGTTTTTAAAGCACAGAGCGTTGGAAATCGATCGGGATGGGTTAGCAACCAGCAGTTAGCTTCATGGCAGTAAGAATTAATAAACTACAATAAATTACAGTATATTACACGAGTTTTACGTTGTCAAGCCACAGATGTTTTGAATTCTGCGGTACAACGGATACAGTCTTGGACGCAAGGAATCTATTTGAACAGCATCTGTAGTGGTAAGGCGCCCACTGTACGCCATACTGGCTCTTCCGTACTTACTGTGCTTTTCTATCTGAAAATAATGGCACAAATTCTTATATAGCAAAGATTTCTGGTCTTATTTTAGTTGATTTTCGCCTTTTTGTTATTAAATTAAGACATAAATTGATTTTCAACTACTTAAACTAATAGTTTTGGACAGTAAGTAAGGAAGAGCCGGATATGCTGTATGATGTCCGGTCAATTACTTGTAATTGACCGGACATCATATAATAACAACTAACTTCCTTTAATACCTAATTCGCGGGTCAACGTAAGCATTCAAAATATCAATTACAATGCTGGCAATTACAACAATTGCTGCAAAAAACACCACAATACCTTGAACAGTTGGATAATCCCGCAAGCTAATCGCTTCGTAAAGGCGATTTGCCAGCCCCGGCCAAGAAAAAGTAACCTCTGTTAAAATAGCACCGCCCAACAGTGCAGCAAAAGTCAATCCTAAGACAGTAATCACCGGAATTAGCGCATTTTTCAGAGCGTGAGCCCATAAAATTTGCAATTCGGGAATGCCTCTAGCTCTAGCTGCTTCGACATAATCTGCTTGCAAAGTTTGCTTGAGATTCACTCTGACAATGCGCTCGAAAATGCCGCTCAAAAGAATCCCCAACGTCAAACTCGGAAGTGCCAAATAATGCAAAGATGTGAGAAACTGACCGGGGTTAGCGCTCAGGAGACTGTCAATCGTGTACAGTCCTGTGTAGCCTTGGGGGGCTGGAAATGTCACGGGAAAGCGAGTTCCCAAGGGAAACCAGCCCAACTGCACCGCGAAAATCAATTGCAAAACCATGCCGGCCCAAAAAGCGGGCAGCGAGTAAGTGATAATGCCAAACAAACGGCCGACAGCATCGAAAATAGTGTTGGGGCGGGATGCTGCCAGGGAACCGATACTGATGCCGACAATTAAAGCTATGGCCATGCTACAAACTGCTAATTCCACTGTAGCGGGGAAATAGTCTCCGATAATTTGCCACACGGTTTGTCCGCGAGTGGTGATGGAGGTTCCCAAGTCCAGACTTAATAAGTCTTTCATGTACTTAAAATATTGCTCCCACAGGGGTGCATCGAGGCCGAGTTGGGTTCGCATTGCTGCTTTGGTGGCTGCTGGAGCTCGCGAACCGAGAATGGCATCTATGGGGTCGCCCGGAGTGGCTCGCAGCAACAAAAATACTGCTGTGGTGATTGTCCACAACATTAGCGGTGCGAGAAGCAAGCGGAGAAAAATATAAGATTGCAGGGCTTTGGAACGAGACATAATATTTGGGAATTGCCAATTGCGAAATCATTAATCATTAGCCAGATGTGGAAGGCATCAGGCAGATGGAAGGTAGAAGCTGGAAGAAACAGATATTTTATATCTGCGACTTCCGTGCCGCGAATCAGGGGAATTGAGAATTGCGAATAGACAGTTAAGTTGATTTTTGCGAAAAAGCCGATCGACTTTTTCGCAATTCCCGATTTTCCTATTCGCCCAGCAGCGATTCAAATGCAGCTTGCAAAGACTTGATATCGCCTACTCTCGCTACTAACAAGTTTTCGCTGCCTGCATCCTGCAGCCTGTGCTTCCAATACTGGATGCTATCCGAGTTGTTCATCCAGAAACTAATCACGGTGTCTACAACTCGATCGACATCCCAGCCGCGATCGGGAGAAACTGTCTCCACGGATGCCACAAACGCATCGAGAGTACACTTCCGGTTTGCCAAGTATTCTACACCCGACGGCTGCTGTTGTTGCAGCAATTCCTGCTGCTGGTTAAAAAATGTTAAAGTTGGAGATACGCCCAGGATTTCAAATGTATAGTTCATGTCATCCTCCAGAAGTATTATTTTGCCAAAAGATCGATCGTCCAAAAAAGCCAAAAACGCTTTACTTTGCTGCCCTTGATGAAATGCAGATGCTTCAATTATCCTCTTTGTAGTCAGTCGATCGGAATGTTGGCCGCTTATCTTATTAATAGCAAATTATTTAATACCCGATTGTCAAATAATTTACATTTGTCCTGCCACAGTAGAAAAATTTTAAATCTAATTTTTATTAAGCAGCCGTAAAGGAGACCCTCCGCACCCGGAGAAAGCGATCCCATTGTAAATGAAAAATTTTAGATTAAAGAATTAAATAATTGGGAAGGACTGAAGACAACCAGGGTGTGGAGCACGGGCCTAAAGTTGCTTCTTTTACTGGGTGTGACGTTTTGACCGCGAGTCCGCAGAGCGATCGGCACATTCAGGCAAGTAGTGGCATCATTAATATTACAAGTTTTTACAGTAGCGGCGAAAACCTCAGCCAATTTTTGAGCGGCCGGTCACCGCACTTCACTCTTGCTGTACAACTTTGTAACTTATATCAAGGGCATCTTTTAAACGACAAACGATACGCAAACTCGGTAGGTGTCAGAATATTGATGTTATTGAAAAATCTGAGCAGTTGTCTGATGAAAAGCTCGCCCAAGATGTCACTGAGCCTAGTTTTGTTGATACCGCTGGTGGTGCAAATCTCCGTAGCAGTCGGCGTGACTGGATGGCTGTCGTTTCGCAACGGCCAGAAAGCCGTCAATGACCTTGCTACTAGGTTAAGTTTGGAAGTTGCAGCGAGGACTAAAGAAAATTTCCGCAGTTTTGGGGATGTGTCTCATTTATTCCTGCAAATGAATGCTGCTGCGATCGCCTCTGGAAACTTAGACCCGGAAGACTTCCCCAATTTAGAGCGCTATTTGTGGAACCAGACCAAGCTGAGCGATCGAACTACAACCATCTACTACGGCGACGAACAGGGCAAATTCCTCTTGCTCAAGCGAGAAGCAGAAAGCTTAGTATACATCAGAGACGAATCAACCGCTCCAAACCGCCAAATTTATCGCCTAGACAGCCAAGGAAATCGCACTGAGCTAATCAAAACCGTCGCTTATGACCCCCGTACTAGACCGTGGTACAAAGCTGCCAAACAGTTAGGAAAAGCCTCTTGGTCTCCTATCTACGTTTTCGCAGCCCCGCCAGTTCTGGGGATTACGCCGGTGAGGCCCATCTACAGCGAAACGGGTAGCCTGCAGGGGGTACTGGCAATTGACCTAACTCTTTCTCAAATCAGCGATTTTCTCAAAAGCATCAAAATTAGCCCGTCGGGACAAGTTTTTGCGATCGAACGCAGCGGAGAAATAGTCGCCAGTTCCACAGACGAACTGCCCTTTGTCACTGGCCAAGACGGACAAAAACGGCTGTTAGCGACACAGAGCAAAAATTTGCTAATTCGATCGGCCTCCACATACTTGCAAAAACGATTTGGCAATTTTGAACAAATTGACAGCCAAGGACAGTTTACCTTCGATATTGACGGCAAACGTCAATTCATTACAGTTGCTCCCCTGCAAGACGGCCGCGGTCTTGATTGGCTGATTGTAGTCGCTATCCCAGAAGCAGACTTCATGGGGCAAATTAACGCCAACACTCGCACAACTATCTTATTGTGCTTTTTTGCCTTCGTACTGGCGATCGGACTCGGAATTTTTACCACTCGCTGGGTTGTCAAACCGATTACCCGATTGCTGGAAGCTTCCAAAGCTTTAAGAAAAATGTCTGAGTCATCCGACTTCACCTCCGCAGAATTAAACGGCGAAGTCGAAGTCCAAGGCGTCAAAGAACTCGGCCTCCTAGCTCAGTCTTTTAATGAAATGGCCCGACAATTGCGATCGTCTTTTGTTGCCCTAGAACAAACCAACTCTAGTTTAGAACAGCGAGTAGCAGAGCGGACGGCAGAACTCGAAGCCGCCGAAGCAGAATTGCGGGCTTTGTTTGCAGCCATGAACGAATTAATTCTAGTTTTGGACGCCAGCGGTCGCTATTTAAAAATCGCACCCACAAATCTTTCCCTACTCTACAAACCAGCCGAAGAATTAGTTGGCAAAAAAGTCGGAGAGGTGTTTCCGCAAGCTACAGCCGACAATTTTCTCAACCACATCCGAGCAGCTTTAGATACTAAGCAAACTGTCAGCATCGAGTACGATTTAACCATTGACGACCGCAAAGTTTGTTTTGCCGCCAGCATTTCGCCGCTTTCAGAAGAATCCGTCATTTTTGTAGCCCGCGACATTACCGAAGAGAAGCGAGCGGAATCCGGGCGGCGCCAAAGGCAAAAACAATTGCTCACACAAAATACGGTTTTGGTAGAATTGGCAAGAAATAAAGCGCTGTATCGAGGCGATTTGCAAGTAGCTTTGAGGCAAATCACCGAAGCAGCAGCTCATACCCTACAGACAGAAAAAGTCGGCGCGTGGCTGTATGATGAGACTCGATCGAAATTGCAATGTCTCGACCAATTTCACCGCAGCAGCGAACAGCATGAAGCAGGGGCAGAACTCGCAGCAGCAGACTATCCAGCTTATTTTAAAGCTTTGGAAGAACACCGGACGATCGCAGCCGACGATGCTTTCTCAGATATTAGAACCAGAGAATTTGTGGCATCTTACTTTGGACTCACCGGCATCAAATCAATCCTAGGTGCGCCGATTCGACTTGGCGGACAAACAGTCGGAGTTATCTCTATCGAACAAGTGGGAACTCATCGCAACTGGACATTAGAAGAACAAAATTTTGCAGCTTCTCTGGCAGATTTAGTGTCCCTAGCCATAGAAGCTAGCGAGCGCGAGCGCACACAAATCGCTCTGCGTCAAGCAGAACAAAAATACCGCAGCATCTTTGAAAATGCCGTCGAAGGCATTTTTCAAAGAACCCCCGAAGGCCACTTCTTGAGTGTAAATCCAGCTTTAGCCCGCATCTACGGCTACGCCACTCCCGAAGAATTGATATCAAACCTCACAAACATCAGACAGCAAGCTTACGTCGATCCTCAGCGGCGCGACAAGTTTATGCAGGTGATGGAAGAATTCGGAGAAATTTCGGGGTTTGAGTCAGAAGTTTACCGCGTTGACGGCAGCGTAATTTGGATTTCCGAAAGCGCGCGTGCAGTGTGCGACGCCGACGGCGAGGTACTCTACTATGAAGGCAGCGTTGAGGATATTAGCGATCGAAAAGTCTTTGAATCCGCCTTGCAACTCGCAGCAGAAGCAGCCGAAGCCGCTTCCACCGCAAAAAGCGCATTTTTGGCAAACATGAGCCACGAACTGCGAACACCTCTGAATGCCATCATCGGCTACAGCGAAATGCTCCAAGAAGAAACCGAAGAATTGGGCTACAATGAACTCACCCCAGATTTAGACAAAATCCGCACTTCCGGCAGACACTTGCTGTCACTAATTAACGACATTCTCGACATTTCTAAAATCGAAGCCGGCCGCATGGATCTTTACTTAGAAACCTTCGACATCGCCGCCTTGATTGAAGAAGTCGCATCTACCGCCGCGCCGCTAATTGAGAAAAACGGCAACACTCTAAACTTGGATCGAATTACGAATATCGGCACTATGCACGGTGACATTACCAAAGTGCAGCAGATTTTATTAAATTTGCTGAGCAATGCCGCCAAATTCACTCAAAACGGTACAATTACCCTCACCGCCAGCCGAGAAAAAATCGCGGGCGACAGCAGCGAAGCCAGACAAGAAAACACTTCTGAATCTGTGGCGAATTCAGAATCTTCAATTCCTAGTAAAGAATTTTTAGTTTTTAATTGTACAGATACAGGAATTGGGATGAATCCGGATCAGTTGCAGCACATTTTCCAACCCTTTACCCAAGCAGACGCTTCCACCACGCGCAAGTACGGCGGCACCGGTTTGGGACTAGCAATCAGCCAGCGTTTTTGCCTAATGATGGGCGGAAATATTTCAGTAACAAGTCAGGAGGGTGTTGGTTCTACTTTTACTATCCGCTTACCTGTTAACAATTAAAAGTAGGGTGCGTCACTGCTGCCCAAGCTGTGCCTGGGAACGAGAAATTACCTTTGAATGCTTCTCGGATCGAGAGCATCGCGCAACCCATCCCCCAATAAATTAAACGCCAAAACAGTCAAAATAATCAGTATTGCCGGAGGCCAAACCAACCAAGGCTGCAATACTAAAATGGAAGCATTAGTAGACAGGGATAGCAAATTTCCCCAAGAAGGATCTGGCTGTTGAATTCCCAACCCAATTAAACTCAAAACCGACTCCGCCACAATAAAACCAGGAACCGACAAAGTGGCAGAAATAATTACGTAAGTTGCCGTTTGTGGCAACACGTGGCGGACAATAATATAAATTGGATTAGCGCCCATTGCCCGCGCCGCTTGCACGAATTCTAGCTGTTTAATTGACAGTACCTGACCGCGAATTACCCGCGCTAAACTCGCCCAACTAATAAATGAAGTAATCAGCACAATCAATATAAATCGCTCAGCGCTTGTCAATCCCGGAGGCAGCACTGCTGCTAGCGCTACTAATAAATAAAGACCGGGAATCGTCATCAATACTTCGGCGAAGCGCATTAAAATACTGTCAATCCAACTGCCGAAATAACCCGAGATTCCTCCGATTAACAATCCCAAGGGAAATGAAATTGCTATTCCTACTAAACCGATGCAGAGGCTAATTCTGCTGCCCTGTACTAAGCGACTGAATTGATCGCGAGCTTGTTCGTCCGTTCCTAAAATGTTAATTTGGCCTTCTCCTGTAGTACCAAACAAGTGCCTGTCTAATGGCAAAACTCCTAAAAACTTATAGGGAGAACCTTTGACAAATAAACCTAAAGCAGAGGGTTTTTGCCAGTCTACAATTACCTCGCGATCGCCCGTATTCGCATCCACCGGGCCCTGAGTAGTCGGATAAACGTGGGGCCCGATAAATCGCCCGTCTTTGGTGCTTAAATAAATCTGGGTCGGCGGCAGCAATGAACCGTTTAATTGAGAGTCGTAGGGGTCGTAAGGTGCCACAAATTCGGCAAAAAGTGCGACTGTATAAAAAATTAACAGCAGCACTGCTCCCAACCGAGCTAGAGGATTTTTTCTAAGATTTTGCCACCAATTCATAAGTTTTTAGGTTTGAGATTTTAAGTGGGTTAGTAATAAAGACTAAAGTGCTTAAAGTTCTTAGTAAAGACTTTAGCCTTTTCTTAATGGACTCAGCAGCCAAAAGTTAATTTCTGGCTTAGACAAGTTTTCATGACTGAAATACTTACTACAAAAATTAGACTATTTTTGTTCATCTGAAACCAAAATGATTCTACTTTCATCTTCGGATATTTTACCCAATTCCTCGCCGCTAAAAGGATTGTAGAAAAACGAGCCTGTTTGCGGTGGCAATTTGGGATTGAGTACAATTTCTACTATACTTTTTACTACCCCTGTTAGCGGAATTGCCAGGATAACTCCTAACAACCCTCCCACTCTACCTCCTAATAGTAAAGCTGTGAAAATAATTACCGGGCTCAATCCGGTGAGATTGCCCATGATTCGGGGCGCTACTAAATTATCCTTGATTTGCTGGAGACCGATCGCCACTACCAAGACTTGCAGCGCCAGCCACCAATCAATAAACGCTACAATTATACTAACAGTGCCAATCCCCAGCGTTGCTCCGATGAACGGAATTATTTCCGTCAATCCTATAAAGACGGCAAACAAGAGAAAAAACGGAACTTGCAGCCACCAAAAAGCCAGAGTTAGCGAGAGGGCCATAAATAGTCCCAGCAATAACTGTCCCGACACAAATCGCTGGAGGTTTCGCTCCAAAGTCTCTGTTAAAACATAGCGAATGTCTGGGGAAAAAATGCTGGTCAAACCCTGCCACACTCTTTTCCCGTCTAGGAGCATATAAAAGGAAATCACCACAATAAAAATTAAGTCCAAAAACCAGTTAAAAGTACCTACAACTAAGCCTAAACCCGTACCGGCGATCGCCTGTACTTGTCCCTGGACTCTAGCTGACAGTTGCTGCTCCAATATTTGCACGTCAAACGGTAAATTGCGCTCGGCACTCCAGGCTTGAAATTCACCTAGCTGCAGCCGCCCCGACTCCAGCAATTCCGGGAACCTCACCCCCAACTGCCTAGCTTGGCTGAACACCGGCGGCACAATAGTTAAACCGATTACTACTACTATCACACCCGCAGTTAAATAAACCAGCCCCGCCGCTACTCCCCGAGGCAAAAATACTTGCAGTCTTTTTACTGCATAATTTAATAAAAATGCAATGAGTCCCGCTGTTACTAAAATGCTGACGATTTCCCCAACATAACTGACAGCAGTCAGGGTAAACCATCCCGTCACTAGCACTAGCAGCCAAGTAATTAGAAACTGTTGGAGGGGAGAAAAGAGACTCTTCATTTTGATTTTATTTAAATAAACTGGCACAACTTTTTTAGCCGATGTGCCGTATTCTACAATAAACACATTAGAGTATAGATTAGCAATAATCAGTTCAAGATTAGACTGAATTCTCTCAGCATCGATCGGTTAGGTGATGGCAAAACCGCTTCGGGACAGACAATGCGAGTCCGATCGACCCCACGCTGCAAAATCACCCTAAAATTCAGTATGCCCGGGAGCCCGATCGAATTAAATGTCGATCGTACAAAGGCTCAATTCGACATTGTAAGGTGAAATGGCGCTACACTCACCCAAAAGGAGGACGCGCAACTGCTCAGGCCCTTCGTTAAAATGAATCAGATATAAAAACCGCAATCTTTCTTTACAATAAAAAAACCACAGGCTAATAGCGGCGAGAGGAATTACCGTGACCAATCAAGTTTTTTCAGAAGCGGAAGAAAAGAAACCCATTCCCCCCGTGCAGAGCGGACGCGACAACAACTCAGCAGTGGACATACCTGAAAGTGGACTCTCAGACCGCTCTCGCTGGCAATTTTCTCCTGAGGAAGATGAACGAGAAGTTGCCCTAGAATCTCCAGAAATGGAGGCGGAAGAATCTGAAGTTTTGGAGCCTGAAGAGCCAGAAGCCTCGCCCAGCAAAGGACTCAGGTGGCCTACCATGTTGGCGGGCGCAGGCATTGGCGTGGCTGCAACGCTGCTAGCAGTACAGTTGACTGGTGGGGGCAAGCAGAGCGCGCGTCCCGCAGCTCCAATTCCACCGGCAAATCAGCAGGCTACGGCTCAGACTGTGACAGTGGCGCCTGTGGAATCTGCCGAGGTGGGTGAAACTCTGGAAGCGACGGGCACCGTGGTCGCCTACGACTTGCTGCCGGTGCTGCCGCAGGCTAACGGTTTGCAAATCAAGCAGGTGTTGGTGGCGGAGGGAGATGCGGTAGAAAAAGGTCAGACGATGGCGGTTTTGGACGATTCGGTGCTGCGATCGCAAATTGCCGAAGCGCTTGCTGGAGTACAATCGGCTAATTCTACGGTAGAACAAGCCGAAGCTCAGGTGCAGCAAGCTCAGTCAGCCCAACAAGAAGCCCAAGCCGGCGTCGCTCAAGCTCAAGCTGGCGTTGAAAAAGCCATCGCTGACGCAGCGCAAGCCCAAACAGGCGTCGGCCAGGCCAGGGCCGGTGTGGAGCAAGCTAAAGCCGGTGTCACTCAAGCTAGAGCGGGAATTGCTTCCGCCCAGGCTAAATTAGCTCAAGCTCAAAGAGAAGTAAACCGCAGCCAAAATTTGGCTACTCAGGGAGTAATTAGTCAGCAAGATTTAGAAAAGCGCAAGACGGAGCGAGACACGGCCGTTCAAGACTTGAACAAAACTAAAGCTGACTTGAATACAGCTTTGGAAGAACAGAATAAAGCAGCGGAAGAAGTGCGATCGGCTATTGCTAAAGTAGCTACTGCTGAAGCTAATATCAGTACGGCTAGAGCGGCCCTCAGCAGCGCTCGCGCTAAAGTGAATACGGCCGGAGCGAGTGTCAGCAGTGCGAGAGCAAATGTCGGAAATAACGCAGCAACTGTCCGCAGCAATGATGCGCGAGTCCAACAGTTACAAACTCAACTAGAACAAACTATAGTGCGAGCACCGGATAGCGGCACTGTGGCTGAAAGAATTGGTCGAGTTGGGGATGTTTCTTCGGGGAGTCAAAAACTCTTTTCAATTATTCGGGGAAACAAGCTGGAACTACAATTGAAAGTGCCGGAAACTCAGGTTGCGCAAGTGCGGCCGGGAACAGCGGTGCAGATTACTTCTGACTCTGACAAGCGGATTAAGTTGTCAGGAACTGTGCGAGATATTTCGCCGCTAGTTGACCCGCAAAATCGGCAAGCTACGGTGAAGATTGATTTGCCGGCAAGCGCGTTTTTGCGATCGGGAATGTTTTTGCGCGCATCCCTTTCGACGGCAACGGCTCAAGGTTTGAAAGTCCCCGCTAAAGCTATTTTGCCGCAATCTGACGGCAGTTCTATTGTTTACAAACTTGTCGGCGAGGACAAGGTACAGGCTCAACCAGTGGAAGTTGGGGAAATTTCCGGGGGTGCTGTAGGCGATTTGACTGCTGCTAAGGTGGAGGTTAAAAAGGGTTTGAAGGCGGGCGATCGGGTAGTTATTGCTGGGGCTGGTTATCTGAAAGATGGCGATCGGGTTAAGGTTGTTAAATAGTTATTAGTGATTAGTTAGTAGTCAGTAGTCAGTAGTCAGTAGTCAGTAGTCATTAGTCAGTATTCAGTAAGTGTAAGGTGCGGACTTAGCACCCTACAGTATTACTTTTTTTAAACGAACGGCGAAGACGCGAAGGACGCAAAGGAAGAGAATAAAGAAGAGAATAAAGAAGAGAGAAAGCAGGAACTGTATTACCAATGCCCAATGCCCAATGCCCCATTCCCCATTCCCCATTATGTCTTTCAACATTTCGGCTTGGTCGATAAAACAGCCAGTGCCCACGATTGTTTTATTCTTAGTTCTGACAATCGGGGGTTTACTATCATTTCCGCTTTTAGGCATTGATGATTCACCGAATATTGATGTGCCTTCAGTTTCGATATCCGTCAGCCAACCGGGGGCAGATCCAGCAGAACTTGAATCTCAAGTCACGAAAAAAGTAGAAGATGCTGTTGCTGGTTTGGGTAATATCGACCACATTATCTCTACAGTGAATGATGGTTCTTCTAATACAACAGTTAACTTTTTATTGGGAACAAATAGCGATCGCGCTACTAACGATGTCCGCAACGCGATCGCCCAAATCCGCCAAAGCTTGCCCCAAGACATTAACGACCCCGTTGTCAAGCGAGTCGAATTTGCCGGCAGTTCAATTATGTCTTACGCGGTTGTTTCCGATCGCCAAACCGTAGAACAGTTAAGCGAATTAATCGACCAAAACATCAGCCGCGTCCTCCTCTCCGTCAAAGGTGTCGCTCAAGTGCAGCGAATCGGAGGCAGAGACAGGGATATTCGAGTCGATTTAAACCCCGAACAACTGCAAAGTCTCGGCATTACAGCTACTCAAGTTAACGACCAAATTCGCAATTTTAACATCAATTTACCGGGCGGCAGAACTGAAATTGGCAATTCCGAGCAAACAGTCCGCACCCTCGGCAGTGCCAAAACAATCGAACAGTTGAAAACTTATCAAATTACCTTGCCTAAAGGTGGTTTTGTGCCGCTTTCCACTTTGGGAGAAGTTGGTGAAGGCTATGCAGAAGCGCGTCAGGCGGCACGGCTCAATAACAAACCTGTAGTGGCTTTTTCCATCCTCCGCAGTACCGGCAGCACTCTGGTAACAGTAGAAGAAGCGGTGCGGGAAACTGTTAAAAGACTGGAAAAAACTTTGCCGCCTGATGTCAAGCTGGAACTTATTTATACTTTAGCCGACCACATTCGAGATTCTTATGAAGCTTCTGTAGATGCTTTAATTTTGGGGGCGGCTTTAGCGGTAATAACTATTTTAATCTTTTTGCGGGATTGGCGCGCAACTTTAATTGCTTCTGTTGCCTTACCGCTGTCGGCAATTCCTACTTTTGCTGTGCTCCGGCTTTTGGGCTACACCCTCAACAGTATGACTTTGTTGGCGCTGTCGCTGGTGGTGGGAATATTAGTAGATGATGCGATCGTCGAAATTGAGAATATCGAACGTCACGTCGGGATGGGGAAAACTCCCTATCAAGCTTCTTTGGATGCTTCGGCTGAAATTGGTTTGGCTGTTGTTGCTACTACGATGACGATTGTTGCGGTATTTGCGCCGGTGGCTTTTATGCCGGGAATTCCCGGTCAGTTTTTTCGGCCTTTTGGGGTGACGGTTTCGGCGTCGGTGTTATTTTCGCTGTTAGTAGCCCGAACCGTTACTCCGATGATGGCGGCTTATTTGTTTAAGGAGAAAGGACACCATCAGGAACTCAAAAAAGACCAACTTTCTTATCAGTACCGCAGGCTTTTGACTTGGGCGCTGAAGCATCGGGCGATCGTCTTAATTTTAAGTGTAGCTTTGTTTTTCGGCAGCGTTCAATTAATACCTTACATTCCGACTGGGTTTATCGATCGCGATGATACCGGACTTTCGACTGTCTCTATTGAATTGCCTCCGGGCTCGACTTTACAGCAGACAGATTCAGCAGTGCAGCAAGCAACTCAATTATTGCTCGCTCATCCAGCCGTAGATAGCGTTTTGGAGACTGAAGGTGCTCCGACAGTTTCCGGGGGTGCCGGAGGCGGCGGCGGGGGCGCTAGCGGGGTGAATACAGCCAGTCTTTACGTGAAATTGAAACCCGCCGATAAGCGGATCGGACAACAGCGATTTGAAGAGGAAATGCGGCCGAAACTTCGCGATGTTCCCGGTGTGCGGCTGAGTTTTGCTCAAGGGCGTGTGGGCGGTAGGAAGCAAATGTCGATCGTCCTAAAAAGCGAAAATGCCGAAGCTTTAACTAAAACTGCTGAAGCTCTCACGCTACAAATGAGGCAAGTTCCGGGACTGATTGAGGTACAGTCTAGCGCGAGTTTGGTAAAGCCAGAAATTTTGGTGAAACCCGATCCGAATCGGGCGGCGGATCAGGGTGTATCGGTGCAGCAAATTGCTCGAACTGCATCTCTGGCAACGATTGGAGATATTGACTCGAATCTTGCTAAATTTGATTTGCCGGACAGACAAATTCCGATTCATGTAATGTTGGCGCCACAGTTTCGCAGCGATATCGAAACAATTAAGAATCTGCAAGTACCGGCGAAAAATAATACTTTGGTGCCGTTGAGGGCCGTGGCGGATATTGGTTTGGGCAGCGGGCCTTCTCAGATCGATCGCTACGACAGAGCCCGTCAAGTATCTGTAGAGGGGAATTTGTTGCAGGGTACGACTTTGGGAGAAGCTTCGGTGGCGGTGAAGAAACTGCCTGCAATGAATCCTTTGCCCCCCGGCGTGGAACAGGAATCTTCGGGAGATGCGAAGGTGATGCAGGATGTGTTCAGCGGTTTTGCGGGGGCTCTGGGAACGGCGGTACTGTTTATTTATGCTGTGTTGGTGCTGCTGTTTGCCAATTTCCTGCATCCGGTGACAATTATGGCCGCCTTGCCTTTGTCTCTGGGTGGCGCGCTGCTGGGACTGCTGGTGGGACAAAAGTCTCTCGGGCTGTACGCTTTGATTGGCGTGGTTTTGCTGATGGGAATTGTGACGAAAAATTCGATTTTGCTGGTGGATTACGCGATTATGAATCAGCAGGAAGGCAAGCCGATGTACGAGGCGACGCTGGATTCGGGGGTGGCGCGGTTGCGGCCGATTTTGATGACGACGATCGCGATGATCGCTGGGATGGTGCCAATTGCTCTGGGAATTGGCGCTGGTTCGCAAACTCGCAGCCCGATGGCAATGGCGGTAATTGGCGGTTTGATGACTTCTACGCTGCTGACTCTGGTGGTGATTCCGGTGGTTTTTACTTATATGGACGGTTTGCAAATCTGGATTTTTAATCTGATGCGGGGGAAGAAAAGGGAGAGAAGGGCGATCGAAGGCAACATAGAAAGCCCAAATGGTAGAGTCAAAATTGGAAAATAGCGATCGGCTGCCGCCCAATATTGACCGTCAAAATGTTATACTCAAAATCAGAAAATAGTTGTACAATGTTTTTCTAGTCGTTTTTTACCGCGACGCCTCAAAAATCAAAGAAGGTGAAAGCAGGTAAAAAACACTAAGCGCGGGCGTAATTCAGTGGTAGAATGTCAGCTTCCCATGCTGAACGTCGTGGGTTCGAGTCCCACCGTCCGCTTTGAATGAATTTTCATAGAATTATGAAAATTAATTAGTGCTATAAATTCAATCTATGGCTTATTTCTTAACCGCTGCTTTATATAAGTTCGTTGAACTACCTGATTTTGCTGAGCTGAAAGCACCGCTACTCGATTGTTGCAACAACAACAACGTCAAAGGCACTATCTTGCTGGCCCAAGAAGGCATCAATGGCACTATTGCCGGTACGTCCGAGGGCGTACACGCAGTGCTGGCATTCTTGCGCAGTGACCCGCGTTTTGCCGATCTGGTACACAAGGAATCTTTCTCGGAAAAAGCACCTTTTTATCGCTTGAAAATACGCTTGAAGCGCGAAATAGTCACGATGGGGGTACCGGACATTAATCCCCGCCTCATGGCTGGCAAATATGTTAAGCCTGATGAGTGGAATAAGCTGCTTGACGATCCCGATGTTGTCGTGGTTGATGTGCGTAACGACTTCGAGGTATCTATGGGTACTTTTGAAGGCGCGATTAATCCAAAAACAAAAAGCTTTTCCGAATTACCTGAATGGGTGCTGCGGGAAACTGCTTTACGCAATAAACCCAAGGTGGCAATGTTTTGCACGGGTGGTATTCGCTGCGAGAAATCTACTGCTTTTTTGCGCAGTCAAGGTTTTGATGAAGTCTATCATCTCGAAGGCGGAATTTTAAAATATTTGGAAACGGTGCCGGAAGCAGAAAGTCGTTGGGAAGGTGAATGTTTTGTCTTTGATGAACGGGTTTCTGTTGGTCAGGGGTTAAAGTCGGGTAATTATGAACTTTGTCGCGGTTGTCGTCACCCGATTAGTCAGGAAGATAAGGCTTCTGAATTATTTGTACTTGGTGTGAGTTGTCCTCATTGTCATGACTCCAAAACTGAAACCAAAAAACAAGCCTTATCTGAACGTCAACGTCAGATTGAGCTTGCTAAGCGTCGCAACCAAGTACATATAGGCGCGCGCTACGATGATGCGAAGGAAAAAGTAGATGGTGCGATCGACTAATATGATTATTCACTAAGCTCAAAGAAACCCGGTTTCTCCGAAAAATCTTGTTTGGCGATGAGAAATATAGAAAGAAATCGGGTTTCTGACTCGTGTAGTATTGGCACTAAGCTCAAAGAAACCCAGTTTATACGAAAAATCTTGTTTGGCGACGAGAAATATACCAAGAAACCGGGTTTGGAACCCGAAAAACCCGATCGCGCGATCGACTAATTATATGTCAGCAACATATCCGATTTTGTATTCCTTTCGCCGCTGTCCCTATGCTATGCGCGCGCGCTTGGCCTTGATGGTTAGCAATCGGGTGTGTGAGTTGCGGGAAGTTGTTTTGCGAGACAAACCACAAGAGATGTTGGAAGTATCTGCCAAAGGTACAGTACCAATATTGATTGATGTTGACGGGCGCGTACTCGATCAAAGTATCGATATCATGTTGTGGGCATTGAGACAACACGATCCTGAAAAATGGTTGATGCCACAGCAAGGTTCTGTTGCAGAAATGCTGGAACAAATTGCTCTATTTGATGATAGGTTTAAATATCATCTTGACCATTATAAGTACCCCGATCGTTATCGCGGTGTTGATGCCCAAGTACATCGTTATGAAGGTTCTTTACTCCTGGAAAAACTCAACTCACAGTTAAGTGCCACTAAATATTTATTTGGTAACAATGTAGCATTCGCTGATATGGCGATCGCACCTTTTGTTCGTCAATTCGCTCATACCGATCGAAATTGGTTCAACGAACAGCCTTGGCCGCAGCTACAAGCTTGGTTAGCAGGGTTTACAGAGTCGGAAATTTATAGCAGTGTTATGCAGAAATATCCGAAATGGGAATCCGGTAATGCAGGCGTTATTTTTCCTTCCTCGTAATTACTTATTCTTATTCGCTGCCCGCATATTTATTAACTTCCCAAAATGTTATTTACCATGCTAAACTTATTGTTTTGAGAATACTAGATTTACTGTCATTTGACTAGAAAAGTGACGCAGGCAAAAATCGCCTTTTGCTAATTTTTTTAACGTGAAAGGATTTGCTGTATTCTAGTAAATGTTATCAGGCTAAAACTATGATTGATGTTGGTTCGTTAGTTCGATCGCCCAGAAACGATTTGGGAGTCGGAAAAGTTGTCGAGGTATCGCGTACTGATGCCGTAGTTGAATATTTTTGCTCAGTTAAAAACCGCATCCGCAAAACTGTGCCATTGGGTTTGCTGCAAGAAGCTAGACTTCAGCGCCAAACCCGCTGCTACCTCTGGAGTACAACTCAGGAAAGATGGATAATTGGGCGAGTTTATGACTGGGATGAAGATAAATTAGAGTACGAAATTGACCTCCCCGACAGCCAAAGTTTGCAAGCTGTCGAAACCGAACTTTACGTCCGCTGCAATATCCCGATCGCCGATCCGATCGACATTTTAGCAGTCAAAGGTCAAGAAACGCCGTATTTTCACGATCGCCGATTGGCATTCGTTCAATCTGCGATCGAACAGCGGGCCGTCAGCCGCGGCATGACGGGTTTAATTTCTGCTAACATAGACCTCTATCCGCACCAAGTAGAAGTCGTCCGCCGCGTCCTAGAAGACCCAATCGTGCGCTATTTATTGGCAGACGAACCAGGACTGGGAAAAACAGTAGAAGCCGGCACAATTCTCCGCCAATTCCTGCTAGACGAACCTAACGGACGCGCTGTGGTACTGGTTCCGAAATATTTGCTCGAACAGTGGCGGCAGGAGTTGGAAAATAAATTCTATTTGTCTCATTTTGCTGACCGAGTGCAGCTTGTTGCTGTTAGCGACATCAATCAAATTAGCCGCAACGCTAACCTAGATTTTTTGATTGTGGATGAAGCGCATGATGTGGCGGCAATGGCAAATTCGAGCGATCGCGCTCAGCAGCAGTCCTTTGAACTTTGTCAGAAACTAGCTCAAAAAAGTAAAAATGTATTGTTATTATCTGCAACGCCAGTTCTCGGCCGCGAGCAAGATTTTCTAACGATGCTGCACTTGCTAGATCCCACAACTTACCGTCAAGACGATCTGGAAAGCTTCAAAGAACAGGTGCAAAACCGTCAAGAAATCGGCCGCGCTTTGCTGGATTTTCGAGAAAATGCCAAGCCTGCTGTTTTGCAAACCAAACTCGCTCAACTCCGCACTCTTTTTGCAAAAGATGATTATTTAATCGGATTGGCAACAGAGTTAGAAAGCTGTTTGAAAACTAAAGAAACAGCAGAACAGGCTCGCCTTGTCCGAACTATTCGCACTCACGTTAGCGATACTTACCGCCTGCATCGCCGCATCCTTCGCAACCGCCGGGATGCGGTTGAGGATGTGATTTTCGACCGAGATGCTGTCCCCAAAGCCGAGTACGATCTGAATGATGAACAGTGGTCGGAAATTCAAACCGTACTCGATAAATGGCGCACAGTCGCTCCCAAGTCGAGCGAATATCAGAGAATTTTTCTGCTGTTTTTCCGCGCTTCTGGTACTTGGCTGAATGTTTTAGAACGGGTTGTCAAAGCTCGCTTGCAGAAAAAATCGACTCCAGAACTCGATCGCGAATTTGGACAAAATGACACAGCAATTTTGACCAAAACTGCGCTGTTTCCCGAAGAAAGGGAAATGCTGGAAACCTTGCTCAACACGCTGGAAAAGCCCCAGGAAGGGCTCGATCGACTGAGTTTGTTACGAATCGCCATTCTCCGATTTCTCGCAGTTGCTTTGAAGGTTCCGCGCGAGTATCACAGCAATTCTCGCGATTTGCTGTCGAGAATTCAACAGCAAATTAAACGACCGATTCCCGGCGAGCGTTTCCCGAAAATTGTGATTTTTACCAGTTTTACGGCAACTTGTAAAGAGATTGCAGAAAATTTAGCTAAAATCTTTGGTAAAAATGCGATCGCCAGCCATGACACGAGCAAATCGGCTGATGATGTTGAGGCTAGTCTCAAGCGGTTTAAGACTGAACCCCATTGCTTTATCTTAGTGTGCGATCGATCGGCGGAAGTAGGGGTAAACCTGCAATTGACAGATTGGTTAGTTCACTTCGATTTGCCCTGGTTTCCCAACCAGTTAGAACAAAGACTCGGCAGAGTCGATCGCATTGGCAGCAAAATGGGAGTGCAATTTTGTTTGTTTGCAGGGCCGGATTTGCCAGAGAGTCCCCACGAAGCTTGGTTTCAAGTTTTAAAAGATGGGTTTGATATCTTCAACAAATCTATTGCCAGCCTTCAGTTTTATGCTGAGGCAAAAATTATCAAACTTGAAGAAAAGTTGTTTGCTGAGGGAGGCAAGGGCTTATCCAGCGAAATTGAAGCGATTAAAACTGAAATCGAACAAGAGAAAATCAAAATTGACGAACAGTACGTTCTCGATGAAATTGATACTCTTGATGACAGTGCATCTCAGTATTTTGAATCTCTCGACAACTGCGATGCTAAGCATAAAGAAATGCAGCGGGCGACTGAAGGTTGGTTGTGTCAAGCTCTCCACTTCAAACAAATCGAACATCCGAGTGTATCGGGGTTGCTGCGCTATCAACCTACTCAAAAAACGTTGATTCCGTCGAACGATTTGAGAACCAGATTGATTCCTTATTGCCAGCAATATGGCAGTTACAATCGCCGTATTGCTTATCAGAATGCGGATGTCGCTCTTTACCGAATTGGTGAGGGATTAGTTGATGCACTTGGCTCTTATATTCGCTGGGACGATCGCGGTCAAGCTTTTGCCATGTGGCGCCATGATGAAAGTTGGGATGATGCGCCTGGGAAGGAGTGGTTCGGCTTCCAGTTTAATTATTCAATCCAGACTGATGTGCAGCCTGCCGAGCAAGTTTTGCAAGCACAAAATATCGAAAATTACAACTTGAAAGCTTTGCAGCGCCGCGCTGATGCTCTGTTTCTGCAAACTTTTGAAACTGTGTTTGTAGATGCTCGTACCGAGCCGATGTCTCTGGTGGAAGATGCGGAACTTCTGGCGATTTTGCAGCGGGCTTATAAGGGGAAAGGCGGGCCGAATCGGGATTACAATTTGTCGAAAAATCGCACGTCGCTGATTGACAGTTTTGTCGATCCGCTAGAATGGGATGATTTTTGTCAAAAGGGACGGGTGGTATCGGAGGAATTGCTGCGCGGGCGATCGGCTTTTGTGGAAATGTGCGAGCAATCTGCTGTCAGTGCTGCAATCCAACTCGAAAACCGGGTAAATCAATTGCAATTGCGCTTGAATCGACTTTCTAAATCCGAACAAGCTTTAGAATCGGTTTTGGCTGATGAAATCAGTACGGAAAGTTTGTTGAGTCAAGCGGTTTTAGCGGGTATTCGCCGCCCGCACATGACTCTTGAGTCTGTGGGATTTATTGTGATTTCTGGGCGTGCTCCTGTAAAGTCGGAGGATGAAGGATAATTTGTTTGGAAGTTCGATCGCTCTTTTTGACCCCATTCGGAAGCACAGGCGAGACGCTCGTGCCACGAGGGACGGATATGGATAAAAGGGCGATCGCTTTTTATTTAATTAAACTGTAAGAGTGAAAACAGCTTTAGGGTGGAAAGTAGCGATAAATATCTTTCCGGTGAAGAACTCTTGCAAAAGTAACTGTTTCGCCATCAAAATAAAAACCTATTCGATAGTCGCCAACCCGAAACCGATACGCATTATCCTCGCCTTTCAATTTTTTTAAGTTATAGCGTTTCCTATAGTAATGAGGTACAGTAGCAACAATGAGCAAACCAGTTACGAATATCTTTTTTAGTAACTTGTAGCATCGCATCTGTAATTGAATCAATTAAGTCTAAATAATTTCTGGCTTTAAGTTTTCTTAACAGAGATTTCACTTTTGACCAAAAATTTTCAATTGGGGAAAAGTCGGGAGAGTAAGGAGATAAATAAATTAACTTTGCTCCTGCCTCTTCGATAAATTCTTTCACCATTTCTCCGCAATAAATTTTAGCATTATCCATAACTACACAAGCACCTTGCCAAAGTTTAGGGACTAATTCTCTCAGGATAAATGCTTCAAATGTTATGACATTTACTGCACCATAAATATTTGTTGAAGCTACCACTTCTGTACTCGATAAAGCAGATATTAAAGAAATATTAGTTCCCCTTTTTAGTGGTTTTTCTCCTCTCGCTCTTTTACCTTTTAAGGCTCTGACTTATAGTCGTACCATTGCTAGATTAACTCCGGATTCATCTATAACTATCAGGTCTTCTGCCCTGATGCCCCTGATTTTATCCCAAAATTCTACTCGGGATTTTTGAACTCGTTCGCTTGTTTTCTCTGCCGCATATAGTGTTTTTTTTTGAAAGTATAATTGAGTTGATTGCTAATTCTTCCCATGGTCGATATACTTAATTTTATTCCGGTTTTTAACTCAAGCATTTCAGTGAGTTATTTTAAAGTTGCATCATTATTTTCTTCTATTATTTCCACTAAAGTCACTAATTGTTCGCTCTTTAATTTTGTGGGTGGACTTCTTCCTCGAGCATTCTTGACTTATATCTCCTGTCTACGCAGGCTCTTTTTAGTAATTTTTGAACAAAGCTCTTGGCTACCTTAAAACGTTCTGCTAGTTTTCTTATTGAGATATTTTCTTGTTCTCTCACTTCTATTATTTTTTTTCTAAAATCTAGTGAATACGGTTGCATTGATGATTTTCTTCTAAATAGTTTTACTTTACCAAGTGTACCTCATAGCTGTGAAAAACGCTATATATTTCTACACAAAGGGGTATTGACAAAATTTCCTCCCTTCTAACTTGTTACCAATGGGGTAACATTATCTTTGGGGTAGGCTAGCTTGTAACAATTCGGTTGCCTATCTTTTTTTAGCATAAATGGGCAAAATCTTTACTCCATAAAGATTTCAGGCGGGTTGTCACCCTCCCAGGGCGATCGCAAAAGTCGTTATTGCAGTTAGAAGAAAATGCTGGAACTTTGGAAAAACCTTTTTGCTATAGCACCGTTTATCCCTCACGGGCATTGCTATCTCTGGAAGCCAGGATTGGTGAGCCTTCATATCGCTTCCGACTCGCTGATTGCCCTGGCTTATTATTCAATTCCCATCACCTTGCTCTATTTTGTTCGCAAGCGACAAGATTTGCCCTACCCTTGGATATTTCTGCTATTTAGCACGTTTATCATCGCTTGTGGCACCACTCACCTGATGGAGATCTGGACGCTTTGGCATCCTACCTATTGGCTGAGTGGCTGCCTCAAAGCCATCACCGCATTGGTTTCAGTGGTGACAGCTATAGCGCTGGTGCCGTTAATCCCAAAAATATTAGCACTCCCCAGTCCCGCACAATTGGAGGCAGCTAATCGAGAACTAAAGCAGGAAATTAGAGAGCGTATCAAGGTAGAAGCAACCCTTCAAGAGCGGGAGCAGTTTTTAAGCAACATTTATAACTCTGTGACAGACACCCTTTGGGTGGTGGAGCAGCTTGAGGATGGCGAATTTCAATTTGTCAGCATGAATCGAGCTATTGGAACCCCAAGTGGAACTTTGGACGAGCATTGGATTGGTAAACGGCTGGACGAACTGTGGGACATCGAGACAACTGCTACGATTCGGGTGCGCTACTATGACTGTTTGCAGCAAGGTAAAACAATCTCTTATGAGGAGAATCTGCCTTTTGGAGAACAGATTTGTTGCTTTCTCACCACCTTAACGCCTTTAGTAGATCGCGATTTGCGAACTCGCTTACTCGGTATCAGCGTGAATATCACGGAGCGCAAGCGGGTTGAAAACGCTTTGAAAGAAAGTGAAGCTCGCTTCCAAGCATTCATGGATCACAGTCCTGCTGCTGCTTGGATTACCGATAGAAATGGACGATTTCTTTACTGCAGCCAAACCTATTTCCGGATGTTCAATTTGCCAAGTAACTATTCAATTGGCAAAACAGACCTTTCCATCTATCCAGCAGAATTCAGTCAAGAATATTTGAAAAATATTCGTAAAGTTGTAGAAACCAATCAAACGCTCGAAGCAATTGAACTGGCTCCCCTTGAGGACGGCAGCATTGGCGAGTTTTTGGTTTACAAGTTTCCTCTGCCCAGTTCATCAGGGCAAGTGTTGGTTGGCGGAGTCGCGATTGATATTACCGATCGCAAAAAAGCAGAGGCAGCTCTACAACAGCGAGAACAAGAGTTCCGCGCTTTAGTAGAAAATGCGCCCGACATTATCATGCGATTGGATCGGGAGTGCCGCTATCTTTATATCAACCCCACGGTTGAAAAACAATCGGGAATTCCTCCCGCTGCATTTATCGGTAAAACTATTAACGAGTTGGGTACGCCCGAAACGCTAGTTAATCTTTGGCGAACAGCCATTGAGCAAGTATTTGAAACAGGTCGCGAGCAAAACATTGAATACGAAATTCCATCTGTTGCAGGGCTAACTTATTATGCTTCTCGCGTGGTGCCTGAGTTTGGCAGTGATGGCTCGGTGCAATCGGTTTTAGCGATCGCTCGCGATATCAGCGAGCGCAAACTTGCAGAAGCAGCTCTAAAACAAGCTCGCGACGAGTTAGAAGTCAGAGTCAAACAACGTACTGCCCTACTCGCAACAGCAAATAAGGAATTGCAGCAGGAAATTAGCGAACGGCAAGCCGCGCTACGCGAACTCAAACAAGCACAAGCTGCCCTGAAAGCATCGGAAACCAGGCTCAAAGAAGTGCTTGACAATACAGCCGCTTTTATTTCCTCTGCCCGCATCCATCCCGATAAAGTTTGGGAATACAACTACTATTCCCCCAATGGAGAGGAGATTCTTGGCTACAAAGGAGAACAATTTGCTGCCGATCCTAATTTGTGGCTTTCTAGAGTTCCTGCCGAAGATATAGAGGCCATCGTGCTGCCAGCAATGGAAGATTTGTATGCCGGACGGCAAATAACCATCGAGTATCGATTCAGCCATAAAGATGGTAATTTGCGCTGGTTATCTAACACTTTGCTGGCTAGAAAACACAAATCTGAGGATTACTGGTTTGCCACCGGAATTGTTACCGACATCACCGAACGCAAACAAGCAGAAAAAGCATTGCAGGAAAGCGAACAGCGTTTTGCAACTTTAGCGAAAACTGCACCTGTAGGAATTTTCCGTAACGATACTCAAGGCTATTGCGTGTACGTCAACGAACGCTGTTTAGAGATGACCGGGCTTTCTTTAGGAGAATTAATCGGTGAGGGTTGGGCAACGCCGATATATCCAGACGATCGCGATCGCGTTACTACTGCTTGGTATAGCTTCGTACAACAAGGCATTCCCTATTACTGCGAAATCCGCTTGCAGCGGCGTGATAGCAGCATTATCTGGGTATTGGCACAAGCGATCGCCCAAAAAGACGCTGATGGAAACATCATCGGTTACATCGGCACTCTTACCGACATTACCGAGCGCAAACAATCAGAACAACTCCTAAAAGATTACAATCAACTTCTAGAAGCTCAGGTACAAGAACGCACGGCTGCACTGACTCAAACAAATGCTCAATTAGAGCAGGAAATTGAGGAACGCAAGCAAATAGAAGACCAATTACGGCGCAGCGAAGCTAAACTATCAGCCGTCCTAGATAATGCAGGGGCTTGTATTTATATCAAAGATTTGAATGGCACCTACATCTATGTCAATCGCTTAACTGAGGAATTTTTTGGGTGTAGCGCATCTGAAATTATTGGAGCGAACGATTGCAAATTTTTTGCTGAAGAATTTGTTTTAGCTTACAAAGAAACTTGCGATCGCGTAACAAACAGCGGTGTCGTCCATCGCTTTGAGGAAATTGGAATTGATAATAATGGAGAGCTGCATCACGTTTTATCGACCAAAGTTCCTCTAAAAAATTCTGACGGCAATGTTTATGGCCTGTGCGGTATTTCGACAGATATTACCGAACTCAAGAAGACAGAAGCCGCTCTCCGACAAAGCGAAGAACGAATGCAGGCGCTTTTGAGTGCCATCCCCGATTTGATGTTTAGGCATCGAGTAGATGGCACTTATTTAGATGTGGCAGGAAATGACACCTCCTTGTTGGTACCGCGCGAAATGCTAATTGGCACAAAGTTACAGGAAACGCCCATTCCCGAACAAATTAAAACCGACTTGCTCGAACGTTTCCAGGCAGTTGCGGAAACTGGAACGCCACAACTTTACGAACACGACCTGGAAAAACCGGATGGCATCTACAGCTACGAAACGCGCATTGTGAAAAGTGCTGTCGATGAGGTCGTGTGTCTCGTGCGCGATATCACCGAACGCAAGCGCGCGCAAGCCGCTCTCCAAGAAAGCGAAGAACGCTACCGTAGTGTGATAGCAGCGATGGCAGAGGGTATTGTCTTGCAAGATGCTAACGGTGCGATTCGTACTTGTAATGCCAGTGCCAAACGCATTTTGGGCTTGTCTCGCAAGCAAATGATGGGGCGCACTTCTCTCGATCCCGCTTGGCGAACACTTCGCGAAGACGGTTCGCCCTTCCCCGGAGAAGAACACCCGGCAATGGTGACGCTGCGAACGGGTAAAGCTTTCTCTAACGTGGTGATGGGAGTCCACAAACCAGATGGTAGTTTTACCTGGATTTCCATTAATACTCGACCTATATTTCGATTTGATGAATCTCTTCCTAAGGGAGTTGTATGCTCGTTTGCTGATATTACTGCTTCTAAACAGGCAGAAGAGGCCCTGCGGCAAAGTGAAGCGCGTTATCGTGGCATTCTTGAAGATCAGACAGAACTAATTGCTCGGTTGTTACCCGATGGCACTTTTACTTATGTCAACGAAGCTTACTGCCAATTTTTTGGCATAACGCGGGAAGAACTTGTGGGATATAACTACGAACCCGTTGTGCTTGAGGAAGATCGAGAATATGTCACTCAATGCGTCAATAAAATCAGTTGGCAAAATCCAGTTGTTACTGTTGAAAATCGAGTCATTGCTTGCGGGAAAATACGTTGGACACAATGGATTAACCGAGGCATATTTGATGACAACGGTCAGCTCGTAAAATTGCAAGTAGTAGGGAGAGATATCACCGATCGCAAACTTGCTGAAGAAAACTTGCGCCGCTACGAAAAGATTGTTGCCACTACTACTGATGCAATTTGTTTAATCGATCGCAACTATACCTATCAAATTGTTAACCAAGCATACTTGATTTGGCATAACCGCTGTCAGGAAGAGATACTCGGATATACTGTTAGTGAATTTTTAGGTAAAGACCTGTTTGAAACGCAAATCAAACCTAAAGTAGACCGATGTTTAGGTGGAGAGATTGTTCAATACGAAGAGTGGTTTAAATATGCAAACGGCGAAGAGAAATTTCTCAGCGCTATCTACTCTCCTTATGTAGAGCCAGATGGCAGTATTTCAGGCGTGGTGGCAAGTTTGCGTAACCTCACCAAACTGAAACAAATGGAAGTAGCTTTGCAGCAGAGCGAGTCTACCCTGCGAGCTTTCTTCAATAGCAGCGTCATGATGATGGGGATTGTAGAGCTGTATGAAGATGATATTTTGCTTCTGTCTGCTAACCTAGCAACAGGGCAGTTATTAAGCACCACTCTAGAAGCGTTGCAGAATCAATTCGTTAGCCAAACGGGAGTGCCGCGATCGCTTTTAGAACTTTGGCTGGGTCACTACAGGGAAGCTGTAAAAACTCAAGTTCCGGTTAGATTTGAATACTGTCGCGAAACTCCTACAGGACAAAAGTGGCTCTCTGCCAGCGTTTGCCCGATTTCCATTTGCTCCAGCGGTCGTCCGAGATTGTCGTATATTATCGAAGATATTAGCGATCGCAAACGAGCAGAAGAAGCACTGCGCCTTAGCGAAGGTCGGCTCAAACACCTAACGGCTAGTATTCCGGGAACCCTTTACTCCTATGGATACTATCCCGATGGTTCGACCAAGTTTGAATATATCAGTCTCGGTTGCCGAGATATGTTTGAAATTGAGCCGGAGCAGGCACTAGAAGAGCAAAGTACCATTTTGAAGCAATTTTCTTCTGAAGACGAACCTGAGCATAAAGAAGCAGTTGTTCGCGCCGTTCAAAACGTGCAACCTCTCACTTCTGAATGGCGCAATATAACTCCTTCTGGAAAACAAAGATGGCTGCGCGCCCAAGCTCAACCCGAATGCCGCGAAGATGGTTCTAAAGTTTGGCATGGGGTGATATTAGATATTACCGAGCGCAAACTTGCAGAAGAAAAGCTCGAACGGGCAGAGCATAAATATCGCACCTTGGTTGAGCAAATTCCAGGAGTCGTTTATATCTCTCCAATTGAGACAACAACCGAGAAAGCTTATATCAGCCCGCAACTGCAACAATTGCTGGAAATTCCTTCAGAAGAGTGGTCTGCTGGCTTCTTTAATAGTTGGGCTGATTTCGTACATCCAGAAGATCGCGATCGCGTTTTGCAAACCATAAGCACCAGTATTTCCACGAGAGAGCCATTGAGCGTCGAATATCGCATGATGACTCGCAATGGTAAAACGATCTGGGTAAGAGATATCTCAAATTTCGTTCTTGCCGCTGACGGACAGACTCAAGTGCTTCAGGGTTTAGCCTTCGATATTAGCGATCGCAAGCAAATGGAGCAAGCGCTGCAACAAAGCAACGAGCGTTTTCAACTAGCAGCATCGGCAGTAAAAGGATTTATTTACGACTCGGATCTCAAGCATAATATCGTTTTACGGACGCGGGGATTGTTTGAACTCGTTGGATACCTTCCTGAAGAAGCTGAAGCTAACTTCGAGTGGTGGAACGAACACGTTCACCCAGAAGATTTCCCCAAAATTTCTCAGCAACGATCTGAAGCCTTTGCGAACGAAACTCAAAGTTATTACGTGTTGGAATACCAACTTCGCCATCGAGATGGTCACTACGTTTACCTGTCCGATTACGGCACGATCGCGCGAGATGCCAACGGACAAGCAATTCGTGCCGTAGGTCATGCCATAGATGTCAGCGAACAGCAAGCTGCGCTTCAAGAACGCAGAAAGGCAGAAACAGCCTTGCAAAAAGCGCTCCAAGCCGCCCAAGCTGCATCCATCGCTAAAAGCCGCTTCCTATCCAACATGAGCCACGAACTGCGTACTCCTCTCAACGCCATTCTCGGTTTTAGCCAGGTGATGGTTCGCAGTAGTTCCGTTGCCTCTGAGCAAAAAGAACAGCTAAGAATCATCAATCGTAGTGGCGAACATTTGCTCAATTTAATCAACGATATTTTGTCAATGGCAAAAATTGAAGCAGGTCAAACTACGCTCAATGAAAATCGCTTTGACCTGTATCAGCTACTGAACGATCTAGAACAGATGCTCAAACTCAAAGCGATTTCCAAAGGCTTGCAGCTAACCTTTGAACCACCAGCATCAAATATTCCCCAATACGTGCAAGCTGACGAAAATAAATTGCGTCAAGTTTTAATTAATATTTTGGGAAATGCCATAAAATTTACTGCTTTTGGTCACATTGCATTGCGAGTGAAAAAGGGTCGGATATCCGAAAAATCTGACCTCCAAAACTTCAGCTCCAAAACCTATTTGTTGTTTGAAATTGAAGACACTGGCCCCGGCATTGCCCCCAATGAACTGGATACTTTATTTGACCCTTTCGTCCAAACAGAAGCAGGTCGCAAATCGATGCAAGGAACGGGGTTGGGCTTACCCATCAGCAAACAATTCATAGAGATGATGGGAGGAGAAATTGCTGTCAGCAGTCAACTCGGTCAGGGAACAATTTTCACTTTTGATATCCTCGCGAGCGAGGTTGCTGAACCTGATGAGAAGAGTTTATCGATTACCCAGCCGGTTATTGGATTAGAGCCAAATCAACCTGTGTACCGCATTCTAGTTGTTGAGGATGTCGAAGAGAACCGTCAGTTGCTCTTAAAAATACTCAAACCGTTAGGATTTGAAGTGCGAGAAGCGGTTAACGGTCAAGAAGCGATCGCTTTGTGGTCAACTTGGAAACCGCACCTAATCTGGATGGATATGCGAATGCCCGTCATGGACGGCTACGAAGCAACTAGAGAAATAAAAGCTCTGGAACAGCAAAGTGGAATAGCTGGAGAGAATCACAACTTACCTGCCAACTCATCACCTACTAACGCAACAAAAATTATTGCTTTAACTGCTAGTGCTTTTGACGAAGATCGAGCCAAGATTATGACAGCAGGCTGCGATGACTTTATACATAAGCCTTTCCGAGAGTCGATGCTATTTGACAAGATGGCTCAACACTTAGGAGTCCGTTATATCTATCAAGAGGATTTGCAGCATAGCTCACCCCAGCCAGCAACACTGAGAAACTTAACACCAGAGGATCTAAACGTCATGCCTTCGGAGTGGATAGCACAGTTCCGACAAGAGGTGCTTTATGCCAACGACGAGTTAATATTGCAGTTAATCGACCAAATTCCCGAAAGCGAGGCAAGTTTAGCACACACCCTCACAGATTTGGTTAATAACTTTCGCTTAGATATACTTTTCGATCTAATCCGAGCATCTATTAATGAATAATCATCAAGTACCCGCTTCCTTTGGGAACATCCTCATCGTTGACGATCATCCAGACAACCTCCGAGTTTTGTCCGCTATCCTTACCGAGTCTGGATATCAAGTCCGGAAGGCAATTAACGGTCAGCTAGCTTTAAAAGTTGCCCAAAATTCTCCCCCTACTCTGATTTTACTTGACATCTTGATGCCAGAAATGGATGGCTATGAGGTTTCCTCGTTGCTCAAAACTCATCCACAAACAGCGGAGATTCCAGTAATTTTTATCAGCGCTCTCGATGATGTATTTGATAAAGTAAAAGCCTTTGATGCTGGAGGGGTAGATTACATTACCAAACCCTTTCAGTCAGCCGAAGTTTTAGCTCGCATTAAAAACCAACTAATTATCCGCAATCTGTATCTCCAACTTCAGAAGCAAGCAGAGAAAATCGCCGAGCAAAATGCATTGCTACAACAGGAAATTAAAGATCGCAAACAAGCAGAATCTGCTTTGGTTGAAGCTAATATCAAGCTACAGTGTCTCGCCTCTTTAGATAGCTTAACAGGGGTCGCTAATCGTCGTCAGTTCGATGAATCTCTCAATAAAGACTGGCAACGGATGGCACGAGATCAATTACCCTTATCTTTGATTTTAGGCGACATTGATTATTTCAAAAAATACAATGATACTTATGGTCATTTAGCCGGGGATTTCTGTCTACAGCAAGTGGCTCAAGCGATTAGCCGTGCTATTAAGCGTCCGGCAGATATATTGGCTCGTTACGGAGGTGAAGAATTCGCTGTAATTCTACCTAATACAAAAGCTGAAGGAGCGCTAAAAGTCGCTGAGGCGATGCGGCATGAAGTGCTAGATCTTAAAATTGCCCACCCTCAATCTGCTGTTAATAAATACGTCACTTTGAGTCTGGGCGTTTCCAGTGTAGTTCCCCAGCACACCTCTGACCCCTCAATCTTGATTGCTGCGGCTGATAAAGTATTATATGAAGCTAAAGAGCAGGGGAGAAACCGCTCAATTGTGAAAACTTTTTAATCATTAGGCTTTGAGTTCAACTCAACTTGCTTCCCAGATAAATTGATTTATAGCGTTTCCTATAGTAATGAGGTACAGTAGCAACAATGAGCAAACCAGTTACGAATATCTTTTTTAGTAACTTGTAGCATCGCATCTGTAATTGAATCAATTAAGTCTAAATAATTTCTGGCTTTAAGTTTTCTTAACAGAGATTTCACTTTTGACCAAAAATTTTCAATTGGGGAAAAGTCGGGAGAGTAAGGAGATAAATAAATTAACTTGGCTCCTGCCTCTTCGATAAATTATTTCACCATTTCTCCGCAATGAATTTTAGCATTATCCATAACTACACAAGCACCTTGCCAAAGTTTAGGGACTAATTTTCTCAGGATAAATGCTTCAAATGTTATGACATTTACTGCACCATAAATATTTCTTGAAGCTACTACTTCTGTACTCGATAAAGCAGATATTAAAGAAATATTAGTTCCCCTTTTTAGTGGTTTTTCTCCTCTCGCTCTTTTACCTTTTAAGGCTCTGACCTATAGTCGTACCATTGCTATATCAACTCCGGATTCATCTATAAATATCAGGTCTTCTGCCCTGATGACCCTGATTTTATCCCAAAATTCTACTCGGACTTTTTAAACTCGTTCGCTTGTTTTCTCTGCCGCATATAGTGTTTTTTTTGAAAGTATAATTGAGTTGATTGCTAATTCTTCCCATGGTCGATATACTTACTTTTATTCCGGTTTTTAACTCAAGCATTTCAGTGAGTTCTTTTAAAGTTGCATCATTATTTTCTTCTATTATTTCCACTAAAGTCACTAATTGTTCGCTCTTGAATTTGGTGGGTGGACTTCCTCATCGAGCATTCTTGACTTATATCTCCTGTCTACGCAGGCTCTTTTTAGTAATTTTTGAACAAAGCTCTTGGCTACCTTAAAACGTTCTGCTAGTTTTCTTATTGAGATATTTTCTTGTTCTCTCACTTCTATTATTTTTTTTCTAAAATCTAGTGAATACGGTTGCATTGATGATTTTATTCTAAATAGTTTTACTTTACCAAGTGTACCTCATAGCTGTGAAAAACGCTATAACTATTGTCTGTAAATCATTAACATTGGGAATTTCCCCAAAAGCAAACTCCTTGATTTGCTGAAAAACAGGCGTACTTTTAAGAGCTTTTAAATCCTTCACAAAACTGGGCAGATATTCTACTTTCATTCTGTTTCCAGTTCTGCAAGTGCTTGCCGCAAATTTAACGGCTTTTCATTTTTTACTTCGCGCATAGCCAACAGAAGTCCTCTATCTTCGATAGCTTCTAGGAAATACTGATAGTCGGTATAATCTAGAATGACTTGACTAATGTTGCCTTCGGCATCTAATATTAATTTTTTGGCAAGTGGATAATCTTCTATCTTCATATACTTTTATGTTGAGATGAGTTGGGAGGGAATGATGGTTCTATTTTAACAGCGATTTTTTTTACAAGGTTTGATGATGGTCGATTCCCTACGGGATAGCTACGCTTCACGCTTTTTTTGAACCGCAGATGCAGGCGGATAAACGGGGATGGACGCAGATGGATCAAAGGGATCTCGCACTTAGGGACTAAACTTCCTCAAAAATTGCGCCTCGCTGCTGTAGATTCACCTGCATCTCCTCATCCATGCCTGAATTGTTCCCAAATCTGGCTGCCTCGACATTCGCACCGCTGAAATTAGTATTTGTTAAGTTCACTTCCAGCAGATTTGCGCCGCTCAAATTGGCACCGCTGAGGTTAGCTAAAGCCAGACTTGCTTTGTGCAAATCTGCGCCGCTTAAATCAGCATTTCCTAAGAAAGCGCCACTCAAATCTGCACCGCCGAATTTGGCATTTTGCAGGTTGGCGTCGCTGAAATCGGCATCGCTTAAGTTTGCACCCCGGAAATTTGCCCGATCGAGATTTGCGCTGCTAAAATCCACTGCACTTAAAGTCGTTCCGCGCAAGCTGCTACCCGCGAAATCCAGTGCTGGATTGAGATTGGCAATTTTTGCCAACTCCACAAAGTTGTCTGTTTCAGCGGAGATAACGCGATCGACCATTTTCTGCAATTCCGATTCAGCTTCCGGGACAATTTCCGCTTCGCGCGGTTCAACCGGAGGCAAATTGTAGGAAAATAGCGCCCAACTGAGAGCTGGTTGGAGTTTATTTGCTTGCAAATATACAGTCAGGATTCTTTCTAAAACTGAATGTTGATTTGGCGTGATATCGTGCGGCCATAAACCCTCCGCATCTGTGAGATAAATATCTTCTTTAGCCGCTTCAAAAGCCGCTGCCATCCGAAATTCATCGGCAGCTACTTCTCCTAGCTTAGCACTTTTTAGCAAACCTTTTAATACTGATTTGCCCTGTTCTACTGCAAAAATCCAAGCTGGCGTTGTATCATTGCTTATTGTGGAAACTTGACAAAATATGCTCTCTGTTTCCTTGCTTTTTTGCGGATTCTCGCCGCCCTGAACTCCCCGCTGATTTTCGCTAACTAAAATTTCTGCACTATTTTTAATCGGCAGGGTTTCTTCTATTGGCAAAAGCTTAAAAGAACCGACTAGCTGACGCGATGCTACGGGAATTTCGCAATTTTCTAGATAAAGATTGAGCGTCCCGCCTTGCAGACCAAATTTGACGCGACCACCTAGCAGGGGTTCCCAATGCTCGTTAAAATTCAGGCTCAAGTGAATGTCGAACTGCTGGGTTTGGGCTGCAACCGATGGAACTGGAATTGCTTCTAATTGCATCCACAAGCAATCTGGGTATTTGTTGTGAGACTCTAGCGATCGCATATCGGTAGATGTGCTGGCTTTGCCAGACTGTGATGGAGATTTTGAGGACTGCCTAATTTTTAATCTATCACACTACAGCATTTTTTAATCCATTGAAACTGGAAATTTTGTTTATCCGTCCTTCATGGGTTTTGCTGAATTTGGCTTTTTACCCAATTCCGAAATGCTTTCACTAATTCCAAATAGTCCATTGTTTCTGCTTGTTCCAAAAATCTGACAATTTCTAATATCGGTAAGCTGGGAAATGCTAAACTGCGATCGCTTTCCACGTATTCTCCATTTTCAAATCTGTTGATTCTAAGTCGCGATCCATTATAAATCCAAACTTCCGGCACTCCCAGATCAGCATACACCTGCAAGCTATTTTCAGAACGGCTGGTAATATCAATTTCCAACACTAAATCCGGCGGCGGATCTGGATTCATGTCGATTCTTTTTTTGCCTTTAACTGCACTAATATTCTGGATGTAAAAACATTTATCTGGTTCGACACCGCTAAGTTCAGGACGCTTGAAAGTTGTTGAACCAAGAGGTTCAATTCTCACATCTAATTCTTCCGCTAAGGTTTCAACAAATCGACCGAATACTTCTTTGAAACGTTCGTGTTCTGGGGAGGGTACCATAATTTCAAGATTGCCGCGATTATATGTCAGTCGAATTTGCCTATCGCCGATTTCGGCAAGCAAAGTTTCGTAGGTTTGCCAACTGATACCCGATAGCTGGACAATTTGTTCCGGGGGGGCGAGAGTTTGAGCGGTCATCTGATTTTAGATTTTAGATTTTAGATTTTAGATTTCTCCCCGGATAAATCCGGGGCCACAAACCAAATTGTTTTGGATGATAGTGCTAATTTTATGCTTCGTGCGTAGGCGCAAGCCGGGGCGTAGCCATCGCACTTTTACATTATATAGCGATCGCAAATGGTTTGTAAATCATAAATCATGTATAATCAGGTATGTGAATCTAAGTAGGAGTTGAAAT
>NZ_JAUBPO010000046.1:0-58036 GCF_036700785.1 Microcoleus sp. S28C3
TTTATGTATGACTGTACTTTAAGCCTTGGATAGCTTTCCTCGCCACTCACCCCAAAAAACTGTCCGGACTGTTGTTTCTGCGATCGCCATAATCAGTTGGCGTGCGATAACTAATCACATTTAAACAGTATTTTTATTCTATGCAACTTCATAATATAAAATTGGTAGAGTGTGAATAATTGGGAGCGAAATATCAAATCTATTAGCCCATAAAATTGTTAATTTTGGCTCGCTTTCAAGCGGTTTCAAAATCCCTTTTGCTGATGTGATGATGATATTTGTCGCAGTGAACTTGTAGTGAGTGAACCATCCATCGAGCTAGGATCGCCGGGTCAATTCCTAGAACTGACCCGCGAACAGCAGAGGCATCACACAAATGGTAAGGCGTTAGGTTAACGCCTTGGTTGCGGATGCCGGGAGTAATTTTCTCGCCAAGTTCCTGATTGTTCTTGCCATCAGTTTTGATGTTTGGCAACTTCACGTCCTACACCTTCGACTCAGATCTGCAGATAGGTCGCAACGGCAAAATAAGGCGATCGGCAGTTTTGCTATTAGGTAGCACTAGCAGCCAGCCCGGTTAAGATTCAAGCTCATAGCAGTCGAGTTTAAAGATTTGATGCGGGCGCAGACCACAGGCAGCCAACATCCCGAAGACCGATTGCCAACCAAGATTGGCGATCGCGCATTGCGCATCGCTTCAATTTCTTAATCCGATGGCAAATCCCTGGGCATTTTAGATCTGCACCCAGCGACTAATTCAGTAAATTTAACTTCGAGGCGCGCAAATTTGGCAAGTGTTCCATTGGTTGTTGCTTGCCGTTGACCCACGGTGTCCAATCAAATATTCCACCCAATAGCTGAGCTTCAATTTTCATAGAGCCTTAGCTTTAGCAAATCTCAGCCCCTCTGAATGCGCTGCATATCCATTGCTAATCTCATACCGTTTCGGTTTATCACCATCACCGGGCTGAGGTGGGAAAGTGGCTCGCAAGTAAAACCTCTTCCCCTTGGATCTGATCTGGACTCGATCTAGGGAATCATTAATCTTCCCCAAATCTTCGGCAAAATCTCCCATAAAATATACCAAGTTATCTTATTTTGCTGGTTGTATCTTAAGCAGGGAGATGCCAGAAATATTGATTTTTAAAGGAAAAACGGAGAGGGTGGGATTTGAACCCACGTTAGAGTCACCCCTAAAGTAGATTTCGAGTCTACCGCATTCAACCGCTCTGCCACCTCTCCAATTGATTTGAGATGTGAGCTAAAAGTATTTTACCGCACAGTGCGCCACATTGTAAATCTTTACAGAAAAGAAGTTTGATTTTCTTCAGATTCCAGAGTGGTCTTAAATCCGGCTGCTGGCGTCCACTGGAGGGCTCCGTCGCGCCCTGTCCAGAATATTTGGGTTTTGTTTTGGCGCAGTTGGGCGACGGTTTCTGGGTCGATTTCGTTAGCAGATGCGATCGCCACTTGTGGTCCAACCGCGCTTAATAACTCAGCCGTCAGGGTTTTTCCCGACCACCACAGCACTTGAGCGGGCTTCAAGGTTCCCGTTGCTGCCAATTTTTTTTGCGCTTCCGGTGTCATTTCACCGACGAGCAACCAAGTTCGATTTCCCACCAGGAATTCTACCACCGGAATCTCCGCATTCACCAACTGCAACCGCGTCGAACCCAGATCAACTGTACTGTTAGTTTCTAAAGGAAAGTAAACACCTTGGTGAGATTGCACAGCAGTCATAAATTCCTGATTGTTGCCACGGTGAATTTGTTTCGGAGCAGTATTATCATAAAAAGTTTTAATTGGCAAGCGTTCTAGTAATTTTCCCCAACCGCCGCTCAAACCTAAATGACCGTGAGTGGCGATCGCAAAATTGACAGAATTAACTCCTTGCTGCTGCAAAAAAGGCAACACTGTAAACCTGACGGTATTTTCATCACCGCTATTAATTAGCGCCACTTTTCCCCTATCTTGAATTACTAAAACTGGCTCACCAGATGTCGCCAGCAAAGTAACTTGAAATAAAGATGCTTGAACGTGCCAAGCTGGCAAAACTATGATAGCAATTCCCGCCACAACGGCCAGCGGTAAAATCCAAGCAGATGAAAAACTCGGCAGCGAAATAACTCTACTTTTCCCCTTCTTTCCTCTTCCCTCTTCCTTCTTCCCTCTTCCTTCTTCCTTCTTCCTTCTTCCTTCTTCCTTCTTCCTTCTTTCTTCTTCCTTCTTCCTTCTTCCTTCTTCCTTCTTCCTTCTTCCCCCAATCCAAACCCAGCAAATTAAACTGTAAAGCGCGATTAGCTGAAACACCGATACTTGACGGACAGCTACCGAATTACCAGGCAATTGCGAGAAATATTGAGCGATGGCAATTAACCCTTTTGCCGGATAGTCCAGCAGTTGCGCTAAAACACTGCCAGCCGGCGGAAAAATCAATCCAGCTAAAGCGCTAACCATCCCCCCAATACTCAAAATCCACAGCAAAGGAGCCGCAATAATATTGACTAAAATACTGTAAGGTGATACCACGCTAAAAACGTAAAGTAGCAGCGGTAGCACCCAAATTGAAGCCGCCATCGGAACCACAATAATCGAAGCGATCGCGGGCGGCATCCAATCTAACTTTGCCATCAGCGGCGGCGTCGTCACTATTAACCCCAAAGTTGCCAAAAAACTCAGTTGAAAACCTAAATCCCAAATCCACAAAGGATTAACTAGCAGTAAAATAGTAGCAGCGATTAACAGCAATCCCAGCGGCTTAACTTGGCGGCTCAGCACCAAAGCAAATAGTGTTCCAAATCCCATCAAAGCGGCGCGGCATACTGAAGGTTCAAAGCCAGTTAATCCCACGAGCAAAAATAAAGCACCGACGCCAAAACAAAATTGTAATTGTTTGGAAAAACGCCTGGTTAAAGCTAGAACTAAGGCTAAAACCATCGAAACTTGAGTGCCGGAAGCTGCGATCGCGTGGGCCAATCCAGCCTGCACAAAATAGTCGCGGATGTTGTAAGGTAAATCTACTGCTTGTTTGCCGAGGGCGATCGCACCGATCAAGGGCCCTTCGGGAACATTTAACTGCGATAGTTGCGATCGCACGATCCGCTGCCGCATCGCTTGAATTTTCGATGGCCGCATTCCGCTTGGCTCCCAGAAAGCATCCGCTTGGCCGTTAACTCGATTTACATCCGCGATCGCATTTTCTCTCGTCCAGTCAATTTGACGCCCTTTGAGGCCTGCAAAAGCTCCTTCTCTGGCTAAATATGCTTGAAAATTAAAAGCCCCCGGATTCGACGGCGCCTGCGGTTTGTACAAAGAGCCCACAACTGCGATCGTATTGTCGGCGTACAAACCCGTTGCTTGCAGCAGGGGCACTGTAACGTAGAGTTGGCCGGATACTGGGCGGTTTACGACTGCTCCTCCCTCGCCGCCGTTGATTTCGCTAACTAAATCTGTTTCTAGCCAAAATTGCGATCGACCCGATCTAGTCAATCGGGGCGTACTGACAACTCTACCGCGAACTGTCACCGCCACTTCTTGAGTGTTGCCGCCAGCCGGAATCAGTTTGCTGATGTCATCTATTGCCGGTTGGGGCGATCGAACTCCAAAATAAACGCTAGCTAGAAATGCCACCAAACCCGCAACTGCCCACACCCATTTCGCTCTTGGCAGCATCTCCAACAAACTCAACTCTTCCCTCGCGTCTAAGGGTTCTTCAAGAGCATTTTCTTTTTGTCTGCTGCGTCTTTTCTTGGTGACTTTGACAGAATTTTTAGTAAATTTTCGCAACAATTTTGGCAGGGCGATGGCCACCGCTATTCCCAAAGCAAGTAGCCCGTATCTACCCCAAGGAACCGCTGTAGAAATCAATCCCAAAATGTAGGCAAGACAGAAAATGACACCCGTTGCTTGATTCATTAATTAGCAAGTAATTAGCAATTTTTACTGTCACAAATAGAGTTAGTTTAAGGACTTACGCAGAACCTCTATAAGTATGGTTTCATGCACACCGCACTTTACAGATATCTGTAGGGCTATGTACACCGGACTTTAGGGCTATATGTAGCGGGTAAAACCACTTTTTGGGTAAGTTTTGTGTTTAATTTCCCAAGCGGAACAACTTAAGCTTAAAACCCAGACAAATTTCGCTTTGATAGTTGGTCTATATCCCCCTAACCGAGCTTTTTAATGGGTTAGGGGGGATCGAGGAGCTAATCTGAACGATAAAAGACAAAAGACCGGTACTGCGTTAAATAGACAACCCCAATTTTAAACCGAAAGCCGCGTGTAGCACCATAAGTGCAAGAGCCGTCGTGCCTAAATAAGCGTGAACCGCGCGCAGTGCTGGCTTATTGCCCCCAAAACCCGTCAGCGAAATCAAGCTGCCAACAGCCAGCAAAACCAACACTGCCGAACCCGTCCAAAAATGCGGGCTTTCCATTACTGGCTGGTGCTGCATCACCAGCGACAGCAAGCCGCCTGTATAGCCCAAAGCTAGAAATAGAAACATCCACGGTGCCAGCTTGCGGTGATCCGAGCGACTTTTGAGTGCGACATCTTTATCGGTGGCCAAACGTCCTTGCCATCCCGTATACCCGACAAAACTGCCCATCGCCACTACCACGATCCCCATCATTACAGGGTGACCCCAATGGGTAATTGGTTCGGGAATTCCCAGACTGCGAAATTGACTGGCGATGGGTTCTAGTAGTTCGCTGAGATCGATCATTTGCTTGAGATTCCTAACTTTGCGATCGCTAATTTTGGTTTAACCAACAACTTACTATAAATAGCAATATACCTATCGTGATTTTCAATCACTGTTTCCAGCCAGAAGTCTGTATAAAATAAAAGAACCGGACACAGGAGAAGTGTATTGCCTAGCCTCAGCAGAGGATCTGCCATTTTAGTTAATTTGAGCTGAGCAGTATCCAGGTTTTTGTCCCCACACCAGTAAGAGGATGCTATGGCAGACGGCGCTATGATTAAGCCTTACCGATTTTTGCAGCGAATTGCTCAACTGTTCGCCTACGCCTACTCAGCACTGATTTTCGGCTATTTGATTCTGAGACTGATCTTTTGGGACAGGCTGTGGCCGGTTGCCTTGATGGGGGATTTTGTTCCTTGGATTTTCTTGCCAATCTTCCTGCTGCCAATTCTAGGGTTTTTTCTCATAAAGAAACGCTGGTTCGCGATTGTTTCATCTGTGGCTAGCCTCTGCCTGCTGGGTTGGCTACACGTCACCTACTTTTCTCCCCAGCCGGCGAACATCAGTGACTCCCAGCCAACCCTCAAGGTTTTTTCTCTTAACCTCGGCTGGCATCACAAATCCCCACAAACTTTGGTTAGCCTAATTCAGGAAGAAAAACCAGACCTCATTTGTTTGCAAGAAATTAAGGAGGATTACGCCAAAGAAGTATTCTCTAAATTGGCCGCATTATACCCGCACCACCTGGGGCGCGGATACCATGTGATTCTCAGCAGATATCCCATTCGCTCTTTCCAAAAGTTACGGCTAGCCGGTGGGAACGAACCACAGCAACGAGCTATTATCGAGATGAACCAGCAAGATGTAGTTCTTTATAACATTTCAACAACCCCACCGTGGTTTCGCCAGCATAAAATTTTGCCTTTCCTCAAGATCCCTGTTTACGAGTACGGCGACCGACCCGCACAAATTCAAGATTTAGTGCGACGACTCCAGAAAGAAACGCTGCCGACTATTGCCACCGGGGACTTTAATCTGACTGACCAGTCTCAAGACTACTATTATTTGAAAGCAGTTATGCAAGATGCTTTCCGAACAGCAGGAGTGGGTTTTGGCTTTACTTTTCCTCACGGGTGGGATATGAGTTTACTGGTTAAACAGTTAAACTGGAAATTAACTTTTCCCCTGGTGAGGCTTGACTATGTTTGGTATTCTCACCACTGGGGGGCAAAATCAGCCAAGGTTTTACCGGCCATCGGTTCAGAGCATCTGCCGGTGTCGGCCCAACTGCGGATGCAACCGGAAATTGGACGAGTGTAGGGGGTTGGCAACACTTTGGTGGGGCGATCGCAAGGGCATCGGTCAATTTAAGCTCCGGGCAAAGGTCATGATGCTGTTGGCGAATCCGTGAAGGGTGACACCTCACATTTGCTCCCGTCGTACCCCTCTTAGATCGTGTCCGGATAATTGCCCGCAATTAATTTTTCTATCCTTCTTCCACTTTCTTCTTCATTTTTGGCGTACTTGGCGTCTAGGCGGTTCATTATTAAACCCCCCAAAGAAACAAAGTATTGATTCGCCAACAGTCTCATGGAATTCGCGACTATACAAACAGGGAATTTTAGACAAATGAAGATGTTTTCAACCAAGCACAGACTAATGGCTCGAATTAAGGCTTACTGACTTTGCAGTTGACTGCTGAATCGCCCGTATGCCATAGCCCTCGGTCTGCGCTTCACCCAATCTTCACAGCCTCATCCTCACTCTGGATGTTAAATCCTACCTGCCTGCTCAAAGTTAATTTCAATTCCTTGACTTTTGAATGGCAAAGTGAGAAATTAACATCGCAGCCGACGAGCAGTCGCACTTCTACATTTTGCTAATCGCTCTCAAGGGAGAATCAACTGCTGAAAAAAAAACTAGAGGTTCCAAGTTTGAGACTTCTTGCATAAAGTATGCCGTCTGCCCGATGAGAGTTCGATCGACTGAGCGCTAAACAGTCTCAAGGCACCCTGAAAGCACCCTTGTCTGTTGAGCAGCCATCGCTGTGCACCTAAATGAACCCTATCAACTAACTCGCTGGGGATTCGGTTTTAGCAGACAAGCACCCACTTTCTTGCGTCGCCTTCCTCGGAACCGTGCAATCGCTACACTCACTGCGCCGTCGCTAAAGTAGCTTCCGAAGGTTGGATTTGATACTTTACGAGATTTGCCAGTTCTTGTAACTGATTAATCGCTTCTGCACCTTCTAGTTTCATGAGTTCGCGGTCGTCCCGCATCTCAGTCCAAGTGATACCGTAATCTGACACTAAAAATCGAATCAGATGGTTGTCCGTCAAACTGACCATAAATGAGGCACTGTTCATCTGACCCCCGCAAGTGTAGCAGGATGCCAGATAACCCCGATGCTCTAGCACGATCGCTAAAGCTTGCAGGTTCATTACCAAATCTTGAACGAATTTACGGTGTTGTTCTGCAAGTCTCAGAAACACGTTCTCCTCCTATCACCACACCGTGTATTTTACATCCCATTTAAGAATTTCTTAATAACTGGGTATTTAGGTGCTGGTTCAGTATACGTTTAGTATGCTAAAAAAAAATCGGATTAGCGACCTCTTCAGCCTACCTATAATAGATTAACCGAGTTGCGATCGAAACTAAGTATCAGCAGCGACATTCAGCCAAAACACGCTCTCGCCCGGGACTCCAGCCTCAAAATTTGCCTCCTGTAACAGGTGATTCAGCCGTCGGCAGCCCAAAGATACAAATAACTAATGACAGCAATCAAATTAGTTAAGTATAAGAGTTCAATCCCCCTGGGGATACTCGTCCCAAAGCGTCGTCGTCTGTCGCAAGCTCCGAAAATCGCCATTCCCCAAAATCAAGTGATCCAGTAGCGGAATAGACAAAAACTGCGCTCCCGCCAGCAACTGCCGCGTCAAAGCAATATCCTCCGGGCTTGGCTCCACTATTCCCGAGGGGTGATTGTGCGAGATAATCGCCCGCGTAGCCCCTTGGCGGATCACCTCCCGAAAAATATCCCGTGGGTGAGCCAAAGTTTCCGTAGCCGTGCCGATCGTAATTACCTGAGTACCCAGCAGCCGATTTTTCACATCCAGCAGCACCACAGCAAAACGTTCCTGAGACTGCCACATCAAATCGTGACTCAGAGCATCCGCCGCCGCTTGCGGAGAGTCAACCACAGCCATTTCCGGCGGCCGCGACTGAAACACCCGCTTTCCCAACTCCACTGCAGCCAAAATCGAAGTCGCCTTAGCAGGGCCAATCCCGTGAATCTGCGTCAACTCCTGAACGCTAATACTGCGCAGCACAGCCAGAGGATCGCGAGAATGCAAACTCAATTGATTTAAAATATACTGTCCGAGCCCGACGGCGGAAAGTTTGCCTTGTCCCTGACCGGTACCCAGCAGAATCGCAATTAATTCCGCAGTAGCCAAACTTTTCGGGCCACCCGCCATCAGCCGCTCCCGCGGCCGTTCACTCGTTGGCAAATCGACAATTCTCAAGCTGTAAGTCATAGACGCACCAGCACCGCAAGCTCAACAATCAAATCATGTTAGCCGATCGATTTCCATCTTCAAATCAGTACAAGCACCGAAAAAAGCCTTCATCATTAACCGAGGATTTTGGCAGATTCAGTTCGCGATCGCACGCTACCCAAAAAAACCCGGTTTCTTGTGTCGCGATCGAGCGTATATGACCAAATTACATGAAGAAACTGGGTTTTTGCGATCGCGAACTGAGATCGAATCTAACGCAGCGTTTCGCAAGCGATCGAGTCTTTATCTCGATCGAGCTTAAACGGATCGCCCGGATATGCCTCTAACACTTGTTGCGCTTCGGCTTGAGTCGCAAAGTCAGAACAATTGCAATCCGAGTTAACGCAACTGGGAAAATCGGCACTTTTAACATTCGGTTTAGAAGACTCGTAAATAACTTTCTTGGTATCTTCCTTTGGCTGCTGTGGTGCATCAAGAGCAATTTCTGCGGTTCGTTCAACAGATTTGACTGAAGATGGCAATTTGCGATCGGGATCTGGTTTGGCAAGTGCAGGTACCTCCGCAGAAATTGCAGGTTTCGGTGTTGGTGTCGGCGTTTTCACAGTCTCCGGCTTCTGTTTCGGGGCTGCCGAAAGCGGTGACGGCTTAGCGGTTTGAGATGATACTAGCGGATCGCTTGGGGCCGGAAGCGCCACTGAAACTTCCTGAGACGGAGGGGGTGCGGTGACGCCAAAAAGTACAAACGAAGCCGCCATCAACCCGCCATACATCGCGACCGATCGCTTGCGGGTTGGTGCGGCCACCCATTTCGGATTAATAATACCCAGAAAGAAGGCAGGTATCGACAATAAAAAGCTTAAGAGGAAAAAATTAGACATAGCGATCTTTACCAGTAAAAAATAGAAGTAGTCCAGGACGCAGAAACCGGGTTGGTTTTACCAAAATACGAGGTGAATCACGAAGGATATTTGTTTAAAAAACCCGATTTCTTTAATCCCTGTGTGTAAGTCCTGAGAAGTGAACTTCCTTCTTTATCGGTAGACCCAATCCCAAATCCCTATGATTTACAAAGTAAATAGAACGCTGGATATCCTACGCGGGTGAAACCCGGTTTATGAGTGTATTTCTTCTTACTAAATCCAAGATTTTTTCCTACAGTTCGCGATCGCACTCCGACACCGAGAAACCGGAGTTTTTAATTGCAGTAAATGAGTAGAACCAAGTATTGTTCTTAAAAAACTAGGTTTGTAGCCCCAACCGGGCGTAAGTCCTGGTAAAATTTCTGGTAACGCTGCCATAAAAGTGATATGCATACCCAGCTACGTTCAGCGCAAAGGTGCGCTGACTCTAAATTCTGGCGATTCAGTTGAGGCCAGCAGCCCCGAGGAAACTGGTTGCGGCGGCTTAGGTGCTGTAATCCCAAGTACAAGGAACGAAACTGCCATCAACCCGCCGTACAAGGCAGTCGATCGCTTGCGAGTTCCCAGTCCCACCCATTGAGGATTTAGCAGACCCAGACAAAAAGCCGGCGTTGAAAACATGAAAGTTAAGACAAACAAGCTGGACATCAGGCACCTCCGACTCGCGAACTGCAGCGCTCAATTACTTGTCTCTCCTATTAACATCTCAAAAAATCCGCTTAAAAAAGTTACAATTTAGGATTTACCACTTTGGACTTATTCCCTTTTATCAAACAATAATAAAACTGGTTAAATCTCTTACTTTAGGTAGTTGTAAAAAACAACAATAGGTTTTTAGAAAACCAGAAAATTCAGTTTAAAATAAACACTAAATTCCTCCCTCAAAATATGAAAGTCCGCTTTAACGTAGTCCGCCAAAATCAAAACGAGGCTCCCCGGGTTCACACTTACACCCTAGACGTGGAAGAGAGCAATACCATCCTCGACTGCCTCAACAGCATCAAGTGGGAACAGGACGGCACATTAGCTTTTCGCAAAAATTGTCGCAATACAATTTGCGGCAGTTGTTCTATGCGAATTAACGGTCGATCGGCATTAGCTTGCAAAGAAAATGTGGCCAGCGAACTCGCAAGACTTGACAAAATAGCCCATTCCAGTTCAGCAGAAAAGCCTGTCGATTTCATCCCAGAAATCACCGTCGCCCCAATGGGAAATATGCCGGTCATTAAAGATTTGGTTGTTGACATGACCAGTTTTTGGGACAACCTGGAAGCAGTGGAACCCTATGTCAGCACCGCCTCGCGAGCAATTCCAGAACGCGAATTTCTGCAAACTCCAGAAGAGCGATCGAAACTCGACCAAACCGGCAACTGCATCCTCTGCGGCGCGTGCTATTCTGAGTGCAACGCCCGCGAAGTCAACCCGGAATTTGTCGGCCCCCACGCCCTCGCCAAAGCTTACCGCACGATCGCCGACTCCCGCGACAGCGAAACCGAAAATCGGCTCGAAAAATACAACGAGGGTACCGCAGGCGTCTGGGGATGCACCCGCTGTTACTACTGCAACTCGGTTTGTCCGATGGAAGTCGCGCCGATGGATCAAATTGGTAAGATTAAACAAGAGATTCTCGATCGCAAAGACGACCAAGCCAGTCGATCGATCCGCCACCGCAAAGTTTTAATCGATCTGGTCAAAGAAGGCGGGTGGATAGACGAGCGCAAATTTGGCATTGAAGTAGTAGGAAACTACTTCCGCGACGTTAAAGGTTTGCTGAGTCTGGGCCCGTTGGGTTTGAGAATGATCGCTCGGGGCAAGTTCCCGCTGTTTTTTGAGCCTTCTGAAGGTACTGAAACCGTGCGAAATCTGATCGAATCGGTTCAAAGTTTAGAAAAGTCAGCAGATTAGCGATCGGTTGTCATTTTCCTGGTAAATTACAAGTTGTGCGATCGCAAACCTTCCCAAAAATCATCACTCAAAACACGAAACTCAAAACTTTTAAATGACTGCTAAAACTCCTCCATCCCCAAAACCGACAACCCCAAATACCCCAAAACAACCAGAACCAGCCTTTGGCTGGAATGCCTACGCCGAACAAATCAACGGACGATTTGCGATGGTGGGATTCGTGGGACTTTTGCTGCTAGAATTCTTCACCCGCCAGGATTTTTTCACCTGGCTGGGTCTGCGTTAAATAGAGCTATATATCAGGCACTAAAAATGCTCTAAAACCGGGTTTTTTACCGATTATATAACTGCCATAAAGTATTTTGGTAAAAAACTCGATTTCAGGACACCGATGCGTAAATTCTATTCATTTAGCAACCGCTAACACGGTTAGGACGTTCTTAATTCCTGAAACTAATGCGGTCGATTTCTTCTTCCTTCTCTCCTAAATAACTAAAACCTTCTTCATTCTTACTTTTCCTATAAAAAAGCAGGTAAAAAAATAGATTATTATCCATTTTTTTCCTGCATTCCTGCTTATAAAAAGCGGAAATCAAGTTAAGTTAGTGCAAATTTAACCTGTACTTTTAAGCTTGGTTTCCAGTCGCCTATCGAGAAATTATTCACATAGATAATGGATAGGGATTTCGTTCAAACTAATTTCCAGTTGTTTCGCGGACGGTCAAACTGTACTTGCCTCTACCTTTTGGAGGCGGCTCGTAAGCATTGACAATGACGCGGTAGCGACCGCTCGCAGACAAGGTAACACTAAGCTCAGAATTGGAATTTTGCTGCGTCACATCATCATTTTCTGCAAGTAGCTCGCCCTGGGAGTTGAAAATAGCGAGATAAGTATCAAACTCGGTACTTTCTACGGTAACAACCACTTTCTGACCCTGAGTGCCTTCAAAGGTATACTCATCGTACAAACTGCTGTCCGAGGGCAGTACAGATGACTTAGCAGGGGTGAGTTCTCCGTTTTGCTCTAAAATGACCTTAGATGAACCCGGATCGGGACTTGGCAAAGGTTGTACAGTTGGACTCTGAGTTGGCGAACTCTGCGGTGATGGCGACGGGTTGGGGCTTGCTTGAGCTAAAACAGCCTTGCCAGCAGGGTTCGCATCAGGTGAATTTTGAGGAAATTCTGCTGAAATGAGGGTAGAACTGCTGTTAGCAACTCTACCTGAATTTGAAACTGGCGAAGAGAGAGTCGGCTTGCCAGAAAAAGTAGCTACCAGAGCAATTGGCGCGATCGCCCAAAATCTAACTTGACGCATGAATTACCTCGATTTGCAAAGAAGAAAGGAGGAAGAAGGAAAAAGGAAGTAAGCAACAAGGAAGGAAGAAGAAGAAGGAAGAAGGAAGAAAAATAATTCCCCATTACTAATTCCCCATTACTAATTCCCCATTACCAATTCCCCATTACCAATTCCCCATTACCCATTTTCAACGGACAGTTAGAGTGTAACGACCCCGGCCCGAAGCATCATAAGCATTGACAATTACGCGATAGCGACCCGTAGCGGGCAAAGTAACGCTCAGAAACGCATTTTTAGTCGAATCGCTCGCATCGTCATTTTCTGCCACTAATCGGCCGTTAGGGCCAAAGATAGCCACATAGGGATCGAAATCTGTACTTTCTAGGGAAATGGCTACAGACTGACCCGATCGACCTTCAAAAGTATACTCGCGATACAGACTGTTGTCAGACGGCAATACCGGACCGCCTGCGACTAAAGCAGCTTCTTCTTGCAAAATTGCCCGAGAAGTGCCGGTAGAAGCACTCGCTTTCAGTTCTAACGTATAAGCCCCCGACTGCCTAGCTTCGTAGGAATTGGCCACTAACGTGTAAGTGCCGTCTGCTGGCAGCCTAACTGTAATTCTGGCGTCTTTACTGCCTGCTCCGTCATCGTCTTGAGCGATTTCGCGCTGGTTGGGTCCGAGCAATATTAAATAAGGGTCAATCTCTTGACTTTTCATTTCTATTGTGATTTGCTGACCCGCTTTTCCCTCAAACGAGTAGAGGTCAAAAAAGCTGTTGTCGGTGGGCAGAACGCTAGACTGGTTGGTGAGTTTGCCACTGACGGCGGGCCCGTTTAAGGCGAGTTTTTCAGGTGATTTGTTGCCAAAGGGCGATCGGGTTTGAGCGACGCGGGGAGCTCGCCCTTCTCGTACCGCTGTCAGGAAAGCAGGTACTTTGTCTGCTGAAATTGCAAAACCGATACCGATACTGCCACCGCCCCGACCGCGAGTAAAAATAGAAGTATTGACGCCTATTAATTCTCCTGAACTGTTGAGCAGCGGCCCTCCAGAATTGCCGGGATTGATGGCGGCGTCGGTTTGAATTAAGCCCCGCTCGAGGTCGATGCGGCTGACAATTCCGACTGTAAAAGTACCTTGAAATTGACCGAATGGGTTGCCGATCGCAAATGCTTGTTGCCCGACTTTCACCGAACCGGGACGGGCTAAAGGAATGGTGGGCAAATTGTTTTGACCGCGAATCTTAACCACGGCTAAGTCTAGACCTTCTTCGCCGAATCCGACGACATCGGCCACAAGCTTTCTGCCGTCTGACAGAATTATATTCACGGTACCGCCAGCCGAAACAACGTGGGCGTTCGTTAACACCATGCCGTCAGGGCTGATAATTGTACCGCTACCGTTAGATTTACCGGTATCGACGCTAACAACCGCAGGGCTGGCTTTTTCGTAGACGCGAATATTGGTTTGTTCATCGACATTTTGGGCGATCGCACCCTGGGAATGCACCGAGTTAAATTCCGTTAAATCTGTTGATTGCCGTACAGGGGATGTCGTAACAACCGCACTGGCGCTGGCTGTTACCCCAACCGTTAAAATTCCCGATACTGCTAAACTTAGAAGTGTGAAATTCATGGCGATCGATTTTAGTATTTAGCGATCGGTAGCTAGGAATTAGGTTTTGTTGCTAACTGCTAACTACCCTCTGTAATTATTTTAGGACTTGCACAACGGTAGTGACCTTCCTCACGCCGGTTCTCCAATTCGGGAATCTGAATCAGCAGCAAGATACTTGAAATTAGCTTTCCGCACCTCAGCCTCCTCATCACCGTAAAAAAATGACAGCAAAGCAAAACGCTGACCGCTAATCACGGAAGTCGCTTCATGCAGCAAAGAACACGAAAAAATAATCGCCGTGCCAGAATCGCCTTTATAACCGTGCGGCGCGTACTCTGGAAACCGTAAAAATCCCCCCGTGTACTCTCCCACATTCAAGTTTAGCGTCATCGCAAACTTGCGGTGCAGCGTAGCTTTGCTAGTGTTGTCGCGGTGCGGCAGAAAATAACCGCCACTCTGGGCATCGTAACAACCTATCAAATACCGTTCAAACCTGGTAATTGTAAACTGAAAAGCTTTCTCTATTTCCGGCCGAACCCGGCGCAAAATAATCGCATTCAATTCTCGCCGGAAATCCTCGTCTTTAATAAAGAAATCTCGGCGCTTTTTGAAAGTGTCGTCGTGCAGACCAACGGTTTTCCCCTCTATTTGCCTCATAAAGCCCGAGGGACTGCCACCATTAGCTTTATACATATCGATCAAAGTACGGCAAAACTTTTTGTCCAAAACGTTAGGAATTACTAACACCGGGGCGTGGCGAGTGGCGGCTCGGGCTTCCTCAATTGGGGGCAAAGTTTTGAAAAAATCTAATACTTGCTGGGCGTGTTGGTGCGGTCCGCCCATCGGCAATATATTAATTATCTGAAGGTTTTCGTTGATAACAAAAGTTTGGGGTGCATAGTGAACTCCGCCAACTCCATTTTGTTCAACATCTTGGGAAACACCGTACTGCTGGCTGACTGTTTTATCCAAGTCCCAGAAAAAGAGGAATGACGGAGCAATTGTTGTCGGTCTGTTTTGTTCTTGGTCTGCTGGGTCAACGCTCACTCCGAACCGCGCTACTTGCAAGCTTTGGAATTCCTCCGATCGCTCTTGAAAGCTTTTGAGGATAACTTGAATTTGTTCAAAAGCTGCGCTGCCAAAGAAAAACAGCACGACTCGCCGGCCGCCAACTGTCGAGAAATTAAATAAGGGGTTATTTGTAGAAGGAATGGAAAACCAGGGAGCCGGATCTCCTATTTCGAGTAAAGGCATCTTGCTGATTTTAGATTGAGGATTTTATATTTAGATTATTATGCTGTCGATTAGTTCCACTGGTTCGGTATGTTAAAAGGTTTTTTTAGAAAAAAATTAGCTTTTATCTGTGTATATCTGCGTTTGTCTGCGGTTTCACACTCCCTATTTACAGTTTTTTTAATAAGTCTAATATCTGATAATAAGTAGATGGGTATCAATAAACGCAACTTAGAGTTCTGCGGTGTCCCAAGCCGGAGCTGGGGGATAAATGTTTAGTTTCACCCACCTACTTATGTTTGCCTATTTGTCGAAATTGGGGGAATTATCCGGTTGGTCTTCCGGGTATTCTACAGGTCGATACTCCACGTAGTCTGACGGCGGTGCTTCCACGTCGCGGTTGCTGGGGCGAGACCTGGATGCTTCCGCAGGACGGGGTTTTTTGGTTCTCGGCGGCGTATCGGAACTGCGGTTTTCCGAAGCAGGGGGGCGACTGCTGCGGCTGCGGGTCGGTCTTTCTTCAGGGTTGTCTGAAACGTCCCAGTTGTCAGACTCTTGGGCAGGCGAGGCTTCTGCTTCTGGGCGAGAGGGACGTTTGCGCGATGCTCGTCGATCGGACGACTCGGGCTTGGAGGTGTTAACGCTGCCGTTGCGATTCGAGGGACGGCGGCGGGGTTCGTCGTCGTAGGCTTCCCGGGAGGAACGGTAGTCTTGGCTGCCTCTGATCCGGGGACGCTGCGGATAGTCTTCCTCTGGTTCTAGCTGCTCGATGTCGGAATCGTAGCTTTCGTAACCGTAGGCGTTGCTGACAGGTCGCTCTTCATCTACGTATTGAGCGCGACTTTTGGCTTGGGCGGTGGTTGCTCCCCGTAGCTTAATGCTTTCTGCTGCAAAAAATATGGCCGAACCGGTGAGCAGAAATTGACCGAAGGCCAGAATTGGGTCAAGCCGCCATCCTTGAAATAACAGAATACCGCCGCACAGCAGGCCGACTGCTGCAAAAAAAATATCGTGGTCTCGGGCTAGTTTGGGACGCCACGATCGCAGAAAGTACAGTCCTGCCCCTGCTACTGCTAGGATGATCCCTAACAGGCTGCTCCAGTTCAATCCTAAATTGACCATTAGCCTATCTCCTATGTCTTTCCTATGTTAGCGAGTTAGATTTTACATCTATCATTAAGTCTGTTATCCCGACTGTGCTTTCTGGGGCAGCGTCCGGTCAGGGTTTCAGCTTAGGAACTGAGTATAATAATGAGTTTAACGGGAAAAAACCTCAGCTTGGCAGTCAACCGAAGGTTTTGCCTTCACAGTTGCTGGTAGCCGAGGTTTCTCGGATCGGGGAAATGCCCGACGTGCAGGCGAAAATTGACTTTCACGCCTGACAGGAAGCCCCCCAGACTTTTTAGGTGCGCTTGATTTTGTCTTTTTGGCTGATGAAGATCAGGCCGATCGTTGCTGGAATCACTACCACAGCCACGCCCACCAGCAGGCTGTACAAAAAGTTCGCGAGAGAAGGAGTCATAGATTCAAAGCCTTTGTTACAACAATTTGATTTTTATTAATTTTATACTTTCGATCGCACCTGTGAAACGGTTAAAATTATGAATAGCAGACTTAACAAAACTTAAAATTTCGAGATAAGACCCATGACTGGTATTACCGTTGCAAGTTGGATTCTGGGCTCAGTCCTAGTCGTGATGACCTTGCTGTTTATTTTTCGGATCGTCCTGACTTGGTATCCCGAAGTGAACCTGAGCAAGTTGCCGTTGAGTCTGATTGCTTGGCCGACGGAACCTTTTTTAGCCGTAACTAGAAAGATTGTACCGCCGATCGGCGGGGTGGACATTACGCCGATTATTTGGGTGGGTATCTGTAGCTTGCTGCGAGAAATGATTCTCGGTCAGCAAGGGCTACTGACGATGATGATGTAGGAGTTGACTGTTGACTGTTGACTGTTGACTGAAAGCAGTCTGGGTAAAAACCCCCGGATCGATCCGTGGGGTTGCTTTCTTCAATCCAAAATCCAAAATCCAAAATCCAAAATCTAAAATCCAAAACCGATTGACTAATGACTGTTTTGGTTCATGAACTGTTCGACGAAATTGGTATAAACCTCGCCGTTGAGAAATTCAGGGCTATCGAGGATTTTTTGGTGGAAGCCCAGAGTTGTGGGGACGCCGGTGATGGCACATTCCCGCAGGGCGCGTTTCATGCGCCGGATCGCTGAAGGTCGATCGCGCCCCCAGACTATCAATTTACCGATTAAAGAATCGTAGTAAGCGGGTATTTCGTAATCGGTGTAAACGTGAGAGTCCATCCGCACACCCGGGCCGCCGGGAGGCAAATAACCGCTGATTCTGCCGGGGTGAGGTCGGAAATTGCGATCGGGATCTTCGGCATTGATGCGGCACTCGATGGCGTGGCCGTTGAGAATTACTTGGTTTTGCTTGATTTGCAGTTTTTCGCCTTGGGCGATCCGAATTTGTTCGGCTATTAAGTCGAGGCCTGTAATCATCTCCGTGACGGGATGTTCTACTTGGATGCGGGTGTTCATTTCCATGAAGTAGAACTTGCCCGATTTGTCAAGCAAAAATTCGACTGTGCCGGCACCGGTGTAGTTGATGGATTTGGCGGCGGCGACGGCTGCGTGACCCATCTGATCTCGGAGTTTCTGGGTGAGGGCTGGGCTGGGGGCTTCTTCGAGGAGTTTCTGATGTCGGCGCTGAATGGAACAATCTCTCTCGCCGAGGTGGATGACGTTACCGTAGTTGTCGGCGAGGATTTGGATTTCGATGTGCCGGGGTTTTTCGATGAATTTTTCGAGGTAGACTCCGGGATTGCCGAAGGCTGCATCGGCTTCGCCTTGGGCTGCGGAGAATAGTTTGGGGAGTTCGGATGCTTCTCTCACTAACCTCATCCCCCGGCCACCACCGCCGGCTGTGGCTTTGATCATCACAGGATAGCCGATGTCGCGGGCGATCGACAAAGCTTCGTGTTCGTCCGCCAGCAATCCGTCGCTACCGGGAACTGTGGGGACTTTCACCCGCTGCATAGTTTCTTTGGCGGTGGATTTGTCACCCATCGCCCGCATCGCGGCAGGAGAAGGGCCGATGAAGGTAATTTGATGGTCGGCGCAGATTTCGGCAAATCGGGCATTTTCCGAGAGGAAGCCGTAGCCCGGGTGAATGGCTGCGGCGTTGCGCGTCAGGGCGGCCGCGATGATGTTGGGGATGTTTAAATAGCTTTTGCTGCTGGTGGGGGGGCCGATGCAAACGGCTTCGTCTGCCAACTGGACGTGCAGGGCGTGTTTATCTACGGTGGAGTGAACGGCGACCGTGGCAATCCCCATTTCCTCGCAGGTGCGCAGTATGCGGAGAGCTATTTCTCCCCGATTAGCGATTAAAATTTTCGAGAACCCCATCTTCGCTGCTTAATTCACTCAATATTCTGTACAATAATGCCTTTCGGTATGTTCTGGATAATGGTTTTGCAGAAATTGTTCATAAAAGTTTATTTTACATTTTGCTGGTAGTGGTGCTATGATTGTAAATCGGCGGTGCAAAAGGGCAAGTCACAAGTTAAATGTCAGGAACCTCAACCTGTGAATCTTTAACTCGTAACGCAAAAATCCCGGAGATTGCCAGAAAGAGCGGATGTGGCGGAATTGGTATACGCGCACGCTTGAGGTGCGTGTGGCAATATGTCCTTGCGAGTTCGAGTCTCGCCATCCGCATTGAATATATAGAACAACTGTTGACAGTTTTTGGCTGTTGGCAGTTGTTTTATATTGAGTGGTTTTTCTAGAAACTCGATCGAGTTTTAGATCTGATTCTCGAAAACTCGATCGAACTAAGCATTCTTTAACTGTCGATCGACAATTGTGTTTGTATGGGCACGCTGAGTTCATTTACGCACAGCGCATTTACGAAAACAATTGTATGTGTGACTGCGGGCATTAAGCGACGCAGTGCATTCAAGTAAGACTCGGCATCGGGGCGACGACTAAAACGGGCGACTGTTAACCGCTGACAGTTTGGGAGTTGGCGAATTATACACCAAGGTTTAAGTCGATCGCGATAAGTGAGTTCTTTTGGTATCATAGGAAAATCCTTTCCACGAAAGTGGATGGTTAGAGAGGCGATTGCCCTTGATTTATCAGGTCTGAGGGCGATCGTCTTTGTGATTACAAATATTAAACGATAGATACTTATCGTTTGTCAAGTAGAATGGGGTTAGTTAGGTTCCGAATCCGAGAGTTGGCTGACGAAAAAGGATGGACGCTAAAGGATGTTGCCGATCGATCCGAGGTTCCGTACAGCACAGTCAGGCACTATGCTCGATCGGAAGGACTAGCAACGGTTGATATCACATCCATTCAAAAGATAGCTCGCACCCTCGATGTTTTGATTGAGGAGTTGATGGAAGTTGTTAAAGAATGAACCGATGAAATTATATTAGCAAACGGAAGTTAGATCGATGACATCCTACGCCTTAAACTTACCCGTTCAGTTACAGCAAGAAGCTGAAAAATTGGCAACACTCCAAGGCATTTCGTTCGATCAGTTTATCCTCTGGGCTGTAGCCGAAAAAGTCGCTACCCTCAACCAGCGGAATGACGATCCGGCTTTTCCTGAAATCACCTATGTGCGCGGCGCTAGCGGCGAACTCGTTCCCGTTTTGCGCGGCACTCGGTTGCGGGTGCAAACAGTAGTCATCGCAGCGCAGAAATGGGGTTTTTCTCCAAACCAAATTGCCACTGAGTATGACTTAAGTGAAGATCAAGTGAACGATGTTCTCGCTTTTTATGCGGCTCACTATCAAGAAATAGACGCATCTATTGCCGCTGAGCAAATTATCGAAGCTGCTAATGTCTAAACCGCTATTGCATCTAGATGCCGATACGTCTATTAAAGCTTTGCAAGCCGCCCTTTTATCTCGCAGTCACGATGTCACTCGGACACCGAGTGAGTGGATGGCTTTAGATGCTAGCGATGAGGCTCAATTGCTAGAAGCAACAGCGCGAGGGCGGTGTATTTTTACGTTTAATATCCGGGATTTTCAGGTTTTAGCTCAGCGTTATCCCGAACATGGTGGCATCATTTTGGCTGCTCAAAACAGTTGGACATTATCTAGTCTAATTGCTTCGCTCGATCGCCTGCTTTCAGAAACACAAGCTGCTGACTGGAAAGGGCAAGTCCGCTGGCTTAATCAGTGGCGAACCTAATCAGGACTTACGCAAGCACACTATATACATTTATCCACCCAAACGCGAAATAGTTCGACAATAATGCACCACTTGCCATGAATTTCCCAAACTACATCGTGACGTATCAAAGAGTTAAGTGCTGGCTGTAAATTTGTCTCGTTTATGCCAGTAATTTCAGCTAGCGTGTTGATATCGAGTCCTTCTCGGTGAGGTGCGATCGCTCTTAATACCTCTTGCTGTCCGGGAGCACCCCGCGCCGCCTGACCCCAAACGCCATCGAAGTAGTAACTTCCCCGCTGAAAGAATTCAGGGTCATTAATGACTGCCCTCACATCTTCTACTGTAAAGACCGGATCGCGAGAATTTCCCATGTCAAAAACTTGCTCATTGTAGCGGCGAACTAGCTGAAATCCCACTAGCTGAACTAAATAAGGCTGTCCAGTAGTCCAAGCATAGATTGCAGATAACGCTTCTGGCGCGTAGTCAAGAGGGAAATCTTCATGAGGATTAGCAAGAATCTGGCGGGTAGCTGCACTTTCCATGAAGCTAACCTTGATATTAATAAAACTAGCAAAGAAAGGGTGAGAGTAATCCCCAGTCATCTCGTCTAAAGTATGCAAACCAGCCAAGGCAAAAGCTATTTTAGGACTCATTTGTACCATCCCCCGCAGAACCTCCATAAAGTCACTGTCAATCTTTCCCTTCTCAATCAGTTTTTCAATCTTCTCAAACTCATCTAAAGCAATAATCAAACCCGTTTCACTCAGATTGGCCTCTACTTGTTTCAAATAGCGCTCAAAAGTACGGTAGGGAAGATTCAGAAAATCCGCATTGGCAGGAGGTGGAATGTTGACAGCATCAGAAATTTCATCGCTAATTGCCATCAGCACCTCTGCAACTCCTTGACGAATGTTTCCCAATCGGAATAGATTGACATAGGCTACTTTTACCTGTGACCCTAGGGACTGGGCCGCATTAAGCAGAATAGAAGTTTTGCCCATGCGTCGATGACCGTAGATAACCACAGACTGAAGTTGCTTACTCGATATCCACAGTTCTTTGAGCTGTTTGAGTACATCCTCTCGTCCAACAAACAGGTTGCCCTCAACAGGGTCGCCAACCACGTAGGGATTACGCACTCGTTCAGTAATAGAAACGTTCCCAACCTCACTAGCTACATCTAATATCGCTTGCGACCAATTCCAGGCAATTTTTCTAACTATTTCTCGCTCTGGTTGAGGTACAGCATCAGGTTGATCCCGCAACTTTTTTAGTTCTCCTAAAGCATGGCTAAGAGCGAAGGCTCTGGCAGAACGAGACGAACTATTCTGAATAATTTCAATATCCGTTATAATCTTATACAAGCTAGCTAGCGCTCTCCAAGTATCCAAACGCAGCCAAGGTTTTTTAGGGAAAGTATATAGCGATAGCGTAGCAAGATCATTCAATTTTATAGCCTTCTGATACTCATACATAATTAGACTTATCCTCCACATTTCGTCTCCATAGGGTAGAGACCGCACCTCATAAAATGCTTTCCTTGCATAGTATAGCGACTGCTCATGCAAACACAAGAAACCACGAGCAACAGCGCGAGCATGAGGCTCAAATTCAATAAAATTTGTATACATAGAACCTGAAATCAAACGTACCAATTCCCATTTGTAAGGGGGAGCTGTTAAATGTGCTATACGATAGACAAGTTGTTCTGGTTCTTCAGCAAGAACTTGGTTTAAAGCTTGAATTACAGGAATGAACTGGAGAGTATAAGTATAAATTTCATAAGCATTATGTATTCCTGTCTCCCAATCTTGTCGCAGCCATTCTTTTAATTGCTCGGTGAGATAGAGATTAGGCAGGACAGTTACACGAGGAAACACCAAGTCTAGATTGTTTCTAGAGAATTTACGCATTTCAAAGACATAATCAGAGGGCAACTCTTCAGATAGGGGAAGATGGGGAGATGAAGAAATTAGAAAATCAGAATATCGGGAACCAAACTCATTACTCAAAACCCTTGGGCTGCGGTTTTCTTTAACTCTGTGCGTCAGTCCTCTTTTAAATAATGTTTGGCTTATAGGTAATGTAACAAACCAGTTATCTGGGCGCAGCAATCCTATAAATGAACCAATTACACAACTCACAAAAAAAACTCCGCGAACTAACACGCTTTTTAGAAATACAAGAAAATCGGTGACTTTGAACTCAATTGGTAGACTTAAGCAAAGCATTAATGACATTAATAACACTCCACTAATAACTAATATAATAGCTGAGTCGTCCACCTCTAAAATGGCTAGTGTCGCAATACCTCCTACACCCAACCACATACCTGCTAATAGCCCTAACATTAAGATAACTCTCAGGTTAGTATATCCTTCTGTTAGAGCACTAACTGTGAAAATTGCCAGATTAAAATTTAAGCTTAAAAAAATGATTATAGTTAGATACTTGGCTGTTTGCGACTGAAATTTGGATGAAAATATATCATTTTCAAAGAATACCAATCCCAAGGTCATGGCACACAAAATAATAGTAAAAAAAATGCTGGATGATATATATTCCGCATCTACTACACAATTAATCGAGTTAAGAATTACTATCCAAGTCAATAGTGTAATGAATATGACTACCATTACTTGTATAAGTAACCTAGCTATTATGGGATTAAGCAATAACCCTGAATCTTTTTTAGAATTTTTGTAGCGCTCTGAAATAGATACTCTATTGTAGACATACCAGCGCAAGGCTTGGGGAAAGAAAAACACCCAGTATAATAACCGCAAGTAATCGATGGGCTTTGATAATGAAAGAGGTCGCTTTAATTTAGGAGCTAAGTTTAAACGGGGAACGTCGGTGTTGCGATCGCTCATTTTACATCCTCCACATATCGCGCATAATTTTGATAGCACAACTTCATCAGTCGTCGTGGATGACCGCCACTTTCTTTTACTAGCTGACTTGTTTCCTCTTCAGTAAAACACACCGAAGTCATCGCAAGACGAGCTTGAATAAAAGCACGGGCAGTTGCTTCATTCCAAGGTTTAATATAAAGGTCTTGAAAAATATTCTCAGGCGGAGAATTTGTTATGTCATCCTGACAGTCATTAAAGAGTCGCTTGAGGGGCTCGCTAGCAGCTACTATCATTTTAACAGACGCGTTTGACCCCTCAGCTAAAAATCGCAAGTGTTCTCTCAATTCAAGGCTAAAACCTTCCCTAGCCATCTTTCCGAAATTATCTATAGCCAGCAGCACTCTATGGTTTTTCAAAGCACGATTCAGCATAGTTGGAGAGCTTTCAAAGATGTCAACTTCTTCGCACAAAGCTGTATAGAATTCATCTTCATCTCGAATTCCATTGAGGTCTAAGTAAATTGGCTGCCGTGGCGATAATAGGAAATTTTCAGCCTGTTGACAAATAGCCCATAGCAGAGAAGACTTCCCGATGCCTTCTTCTCCTATTAAAGCTACACTGACTTTGTTGTTAAGAACCTCGAAAACATCCCTAATTTCCCCTTTTCTGCCGAAAAACAGTTGCGGGTCGTCAACTTTACCAGTCTGAGGAATAAAAGGGTTAGAGGAAATAGCAGGGGTGCGATCGCCTGTACTGAATGTACTCCTTCGACTTGACAGCCAGTCTAAATACTTCAATTTCAGCCAAGCTAGAAATGTAGCATCTTTCTCTTCACTCCTCATGTATTTATTGCCCAAAAAACCTTCCAAGTTGTCTTTTGGATAGTAATGCTTGTTGTAGATATTCCGCATTTGCCTTTCAACAGTTTCAGGGTTGATCGGAATGTCAGAATTTTTTTCTGCGCTCGCTACCTCTGCAACCTCTTTGTTACTCTTGAACGTATTTTCATCAGGAAATTTAGCCAGAAAAATAGCTCTCTCTTTGCGACTCAAGTCATAAACTTCAAATCTCTCCAATAAAAAGCTTTGCCATAGGTTCACAGTCCCAGCCACTCCAACTTATTTAATAATTTGGTATTTCTATTGTTGAGTTTAACATAACTAGCGCGAACCTAGAAATTTTTTCCGCTTTTTTGAACAACCGGAAAAATTTTTCCGGTTATTTTTGTGAGCTCGGAAAAAGTTTTCCGATTTTTTTGTGAAAGTAGCTTATAAGCTGTTATTTAGTGGTAAGCCTTCCACCGCAAACTTGGAAAAAGTCAGGAGATAAACATGACACAACTAATTGAGTACATCCAGACAGCTAAAGAATTTGCTGATGCTTATGGCATAGCACATCTAGATCGCCTGCTGGCATTAGCTGAAACTGTCCCCAATTCTCCGAAAACTCGATCATCGACTTTTACAGTTATGTCTAATACAATTTTGGAGGAAGTGGAAATGGCTGGATTTCATCTTAATCCTTGGCTAAAGACTTTGATTCTAAGTAACAATGTTGAAGTAGTTCGAGATGCGATGGCTGTAGTTGAGGAAAATCGCTGCCGGGGAATAGTGCGGAACGGCGAAGGGCTGTTAGTACAAGCTATCCGCAACCAATGGAAACCCCATATTTCAGCTTAAATAGTTGAATATTAGTCTCAATTACTGCTCAAGGAAAGAAGCAAGCTTGAAACTTAGGGGCGATCGCTATAAAGATTTATGCGAAAAAACAACGGCTATTGATTTTGAACCGCAGATGTCGGCGGATGTACGCGGATGGACGCAGATGAAAATCCGGTTTCTTCTAATTTTTGGCTAATTCTGGCGGCCGCCCCATCAAGCCTGTCATAAGCCGCAAGGCTAAAAACCTCACTGGGGGAATAGTCCGCAAACACCACAATCCGAAGCGGCGAAATGCTACAATTGGCAGCCAAGTATTAGAAAATAATCTGTCTAGAAAATCGGTAAATCCTAACACGATTAAATTCTCTTTTTTGCGCCAGTTGTGATACCGTTTCAATACTCGCAAATCGCCGATGTCTTCGCCTTTTTGGTGCGCTTGCTGCAAGATTTGGGCGATCGCCCCAGCGTCTCGAATGCCCATATTTAATCCCTGGCCGCCGACGGGATGGCAGCAGTGGGCGGCGTCGCCAATTAGTGCTAATCTGGGCAAAACGTAGCGATCGCTCTGCATTAACTGCACCGGAAACAAAAAGCGATCGCTCTCCAATTCCAAACGCCCCAAAAGCCCGCCCGTGCGCTGTTCCAACAAAGTCAAAAACTCTTTTTCATCCATTTGTTGCAAAGCTTTAGCTTCCGCGTGGGGTGCTGTCCAAACTACTTGACAGCGGTTGCCAGGTAATGGTAAAACTCCCATCGGGCCGCTCGGCCAAAAGCGCTCAAAAGCGATATCATTGTGCGGTTTTTCTGCTTTAATAGTGATAGCAACGCAGGATTGCCAGTATTTCCAGCCGCGAGTGCTGATGTTGGCTTCGGTGCGGATGCGCGATCGCGAACCGTCAGCGGCGACTAATAATTTGGTGCGAATTGTTCGAGTTTCGCCGTTTTGTTTGACTTCTATTTCGGCGCAATCGGTTAAATATTTTACCTCGACTACTTCCGCCGGGCAAACCCAACTAAAATTCGGGTTTTTTGCCAAACATTCGTGCAAAGCTGACAGCATGACTCGGTGCTCGCCGACATAACCTAAAGCTGTTTTTGGTACGGGCAATTTGCCAGTATTTCCCAAATCTGGGCGGTGGAATTCGACGACGCCGGGATAGTCGCCGTCGCAGAGGCTAATTTGCTCGAAGGTGGTAATTTGCGGCAAGATTTGCTGCCACACGCCGATACCTTCTAAAATCATTCCTGATAGTAAGGTAATTGCATAAGCTTGTTTTTTGGCTGCTGCGACTGCGGGGAGTTGGGTTTCGATTATGGCGATTTTTAAGCCGGAATCTTTTAAGGCGCTGCCTAAGGTTGCCCCAACTATGCCGCCTCCGACGATGGCTATGTCAAAGTCGAGTGTCTGTGTTTCGGTGGAGGCTGTTGTGGGAGAAAGTTCGTTTACAGGCATTTTCAAGGGAATTTGTCAAAGTTAATTGGAATGTTACTTTTTTATTGTAAAGAATTATTTCGATTTAGGGCGATCGAGAAGCGGAGAGTAACAGGATTCGTGAAAATCCAGGTTTTCAGACTACGATCTCCAAATGCAAGCCCTGGATGCACTCGCTACCTCAGAAACCCGGTTTCTCCCTATATTTCTCGTCACTAAACGCAAAACTCCTAGAAACCGGGTTTCTAGCCCCCCCGATGGGTGAACCCTGAAACTAATGACTGCTGACTCATGACTACTGACTACTGACTAATGACTGGAAGCCTCCGGCTTCATCCGTGGAGAAATAAAAAACGTGTATCCTATAAACAATCCCCCGAATTTATCCGTGGGGTCAATGCTTCAATCTAAAATCTAAAATCTAAAATCTAAAATCGATTGACCATTTCCTTTGTGTTTTCCGCAGCCAGCGCTGATACTTTTTGGGAAATGGGAATTTCTATGACAAACTCTGCACCTTCCCCGAGCGCGGAAATACACTGCAAATTGCCTCGGTGTTTTTCAACTATAATCTGATAGCTGATTGACAGTCCCAAGCCTGTGCCTTTGCCGACGGGTTTAGTAGTAAAAAATGGGTCGAATAACTTGTGAATAACTTCTTGATTGATTCCCATTCCGTTGTCGGCAATCCGAATTGTTACTGTGTCTGAATTCGCACTCGTGCTAATCCGAATTGTCTTGGGGCGAAAAGAGATTTCGATTTCGTTTGAAGCATGATTGTTGTACTCTTCGAGGGCGTCGATCGCATTTCCTAAAAGATTCATAAATACTTGATTGAGCTGACCTACATAGCACTCGACTTTTGGGAAATTGCCGTATTTTTTGATAATTTCAATAGCCGGACGAACTATATTAGCTTTGATCCGGTGCTGCAAAATTAGCAAAGTGCTTTCGATTCCTTCGTGAATGTCAACGAGCTTCATCTGCGATTCGTCGAGTCTGGAAAAGTTGCGTAAGGATACAACTAAGTCGCGGATGCGATCGGCTCCTACTTTCATTGATTCCAAAATCTTTGTAAAGTCTTCCATTAAAAAATCGATTTCAATATCTTCGGCTGCTTCTACAATTTCCGGGACGGGATTGGGGTAATTTTCCTGGTAAAGGTGGAGCAAACCGAGCAAGTCTGTGGCGTATTCGCTGGCGTGGGTGATGTTGCCGTAGATGAAGTTAATCGGATTGTTAATTTCGTGGGCGACGCCGGCGACTAGCTGCCCGAGAGAAGAGATTTTTTCGGTTTGGATTAGTTGAGTTTGAGCTTGGTGCAACTCGCGGACAGCTTTTTCGAGCTCGGCTGCTTGCGATCGATACAGTCCCTCGGACTGCTTGAGTGCTTCCAAAACTTGGACTCGATCGCTAATGTCGGTGTGAGTTCCCACCCATTCGCGAATGCTGCCGTCTTCTGCTAAAACTGGAACTCCGCGCACCCAGAAGTGTCTGTAGCTGCCGTCTGCAGCCCGCAAGCGGTGCTCGACTTCGTAGAGACTTTTGGTTTCTGCTGCGCGCTTCCAAGCTTGGGCCGTGATCGGGCGATCGTCTGGGTGAATTGCCGAAACCCAATTGTCTGTAGCTTCCTCCCAACTTTGACCTGTATATGCCATCCAGTCGATCGGTGAGATCGGCTTTCCCTGGCCGTTTGTCGTCCATACCAGTTGCGCGGTGGCCATTGCCAGCGATCGGTATCTTTCCTCGCTCAGACGCACAAATTCTTCGGCTTGCCGGCTGGCTGTCACGTCGCGCAAAATTGCTGTGAATATGATTTCCCCTGCCACTTCGAGTTTGGAAATAGAAGCTTCGGCGGGAAATTCAGTACCGTCTCGGCGGCGGGCGAAAATTTCTTTGCGGCTGCCCATTTTTCGGGCTTGTTTAACGCCTCCGCCGAAATTGCTGACGAGTTGGCTGTGAGGGGCGGCAAAAGCTTCGGGCAACAGCAGGCTCAGGGATTGCCCGATCGCCTCAGCAGCCGTCCACCCAAAAATCCGTTCTGCACCTTGGTTGAACAGGATAATTTTTTGGTCAGCATCTACGGAAATAATCGCGTCGTCGGCAATTTCTAAAATGCCGGCGAAACGAGCTTGAGACAGTTGCAGCGCTTGTTCAGCTTGGAAGCGATCGCTGATGTCGCGGGCGATCGTCGAAATGTATGCGAGTTGGCCGCCTGGTGCGGAGTGGGAGATGATAACTTGGCTGACGGGAATTTCGAGTCCCGATCCTGACACGAAGGCTGTTTCTCCGCTCCAAAAGCCCTCGGAAACAGCGGTGGCGATCGCTTGTTTCAAAGTGCTGCGGGCTGAGGCTGCCGTGAATTCTGCAACTTGTCGCTTGGATATATCTTCGTTTTCGTTTATACCCACCATTTTTCTGCCTGCTTTGTTGATGTAAACGGCGCGTCCTTCGAGGTCCCAGATACCTACAAAATCCGGTGTTGCTTCCAGAATTGCTGCCAGACTGCTGTTGGCGATTTCGGCTTGTTTGCTCTCAGTAATATCGCGCGCGATGCTAACTATACCGCTGATATTTCCTAGTCCATCCCGGTAAGCGCTTTTTGTAGAAAGAAATGTCCTCAAATTGCCTTTAACTGGCAGCTCTTCTTCGATCGCTTGCGTTTTTCCCGCTGCCATAATGGGGCGATCTGTTTTCCTAATATTGCCCGCAATTTCCGGCGGAAATAACTCGCTGTCATCTTTGCCGATAATTTCGTCTACAGACTTGCCAATTATACTGGCTCCGGCAGCGTTTAGCATCATGTAACGGCCCTGAATATCTTTGACAAATAGGGCTGTTGGTGTACTGTTGATGACTGTCAGCAATAGGTTGTAGTTATTTTGGAGTGCCTGCTTTGTTGTTTGAGATTCGATAATTTGCTGCTGCAATTGCTCGTTGGCGATTTGCAGTTGGAGAGTCCGTTTCTCAACTTTATTTTCTAAGTCTGATTTAGCTTTCCTCAGTTCCAGTTCCGCTCGATAGCGCTTCCGGTCAGCGGTGCAGAGAGTTTTTGCATTCTGCCAAATTAGAACTGTAAAAATAATCACGTTCAATACGCTTAACAGCGATATTCCTACATCAGACCTGTAGGCTTGTAAGCGCTCTCCCGAGATGATAAAATAACCCACTAAAGGCGGGATAATAATTGCCTGCGGCAACAAGCGCCTCGCCATGATGCCGCCAGCGCGATCGCTCGCAATTACTGCTATCAATCCTCGCTCTGGATTAGTAAATAAAATGCCAAAGCTCAGCAACATAAATGCTGCGGACGTGTGCAAAGCCATTCCTGTATTATCGCCAATTCTGTAAAATAAAGCTTTGCCGTAGATGTAGCCTATTAAACCCAGAAATGCAATAAAAAATGCTGAACAGCTTAATATTTGAACCCCTAGATATTTAGGGCGGCGTTCTGACAGCAGCAGCAGGGCTGTTCCCAGTAATAAAAAAGCAGTAGCAGTATTTGGTGCCATCCGTCCTGGTGTTCCGGGGCTTGTCAAGGTGTAACTTTCTTTAAATAGCAGTTGGTCGATGCCTAAGTCTAAATTAAAGCTATATTCAACTAAGGTTAAGAAGGTAATTAATATAAGAAAAAATGAGCAGCTATAAATTAAAAATTTAGTGATTATTTGATGCTTTATTGCTGTTGATTCGGCGCGCCGTCGCTGTTGGATGAACAGAGAAAACCCACTCAAAATAAAGCAGACCGCAGTATTGGCTTTCATGGTCACGAGTCCGGGCAGAATGCTCTTTAAGAGTGGCAGATCGAATATCCAACCCAAAATGACTGTACAGCCGATCGCGATGACTGCAATACTAGCTTTTTTGGAAAAAGACTGGACTGCGGCCATTGGGGTTAATGGCGTTTGCACTTGTTGTGCTCCTTCAAAAAGTTCCAATTTCTAGATCCCTCAAATTATTGGGTTTTCTACGTATCCAAGGTAACAATAAACACTGTAGTGATATTGTTGCCCGCTATACAAAGCTGCTTAAGATATTTTTCAAACTGCTAAGCATAAAATATGAATTATTTTATCTAACTTTAGATATATAGTCAAATGAAGGTTGGAGGCTCTTATGTAGAAGGCATCCGGCAGAATTCAATAATTTTTATTGGTTGTAAATTAAAAAAAATTCCTTGTTCCTTGTTCCTTGTCCCTTATATCTCTGAAATTGGCGCCCGATTCATCGGCAAGACCGAGTGTTTTTACTCAGTACATGGAGGGATAATGGTAGCGGATGAATCGATCGGCAACAATATCACTCGCATTGTAAATCGGCTGATGCGGCTGTGGGAAATGCGATCGGCAAAAAAGTTACGCTAAACTGTCCTTTAAAAAACTTGACAATATCCACGAAATCGCTTATGTTTTTTATCTTAAAAAATTTTGCTACAATCCTCAATCTTAGACCAATTATTAAAAGTCCCAAAATCCGGTAAGGACACGGCATTGCCGTGTCCCTACAGATGAGCGCGTACAATGGTTTTGGGTTTTGTTCGTCAACTAATGACGGATGACAACAGTCAACAGTCAACTGACAACAGTCAACTGACAACAGTCAACAGTCAACTGACAACAGTCAACTAACTCCCAACTTTTGAAGTGCTTGCAAAGCTTCGGTTGCTGAGGGGTAACGCTGGGGGAAAGCGTACAGCACCATCTGGTCTAAAACGCGAGCAAACTCCGGAGTGACAGTTGTATTTTTCTCCCAGATGAGATTCCCTAAATTATCAACTCTGAGTTGTTTCGGGCGCATTCCTGTCAAGGCTTGAATCCCGATAATCCCGACAGCATAGATGTCGCTGCAAAATTTCGGTGAGCCAATGGCTTGTTCGGGGGGGATGTAGTCTTGCTGAGTACCGCCGCGCGATTTCGTTTGACCGATGCTGTTTTGTGAAGTGTTGATTTCTTTAACCGCCCCAAAGTCAATTAATACAATCTTGCCATCTGATGTCCGCCTGATTAAGTTTTGAGGGTGTACATCGCGGTGAATTACATCTTGTTTGTGAACGAAAACAAGCACTTCCAAGATATCTTTCAACAAAGCGATAACCTGATGTTCTTCCCAAGGTTGACCTTCGGTTAGTTCTTGATACAAGGGTTGCCCTTCGATGAATTGATAGACTAAATAAAAATATCCATCTTCTTCAAAGCGAGCTAACAATTCTGGTATCCGATCGTGTTGGCCCAATCGATATAAAACCCGCGTTTCTCGATCGAATAACTGGCTGGTTTTTTCCGACTGACTTTTCAGGCGCTTGACAAGGCAGAAAGGGCGATCGGGCAAGTTTTCATCTTCAGCAAGATACGTATCGCTGTACTCGGTACTCACCAAATGTTCGGTGATTCGGTAACGCATCCGCATGAGTTTGCCCAACATCGGATCGGTAGGTTTACCGGGTTGTGTGCCTTTTTGTACAGATCTCATGATGCAGTCCCAAAGATTTGCTCCGACTACTTTTTCTTCTTGTCCAATAATTCCTGCTTGCTTCAGTACCTTGGTGAGATCTTTCCACAAGTTGTAGCCGACATACCGCCCCAGGTAGCCCACTGTGTACCCGCGGGCGATCGGATCGTTTTGCTGAATTTCTTGGTACGTCAAACCCCCTACAACGCCTCGAATTATCGACTGTTGCAACCGACTCAGGTGTTTTTCCGTTTGTTCGTATACCAGATTGTCTAAAAAAATTATTGCTTCTTCTACCGTCATAGTTTCATGGCTTAAGTTACTTGTGCAGCAGCTACACACTGGCTTTTTATATTTATGTTATAGACCGTTTACTTGGAAATTACTAAGTTTTTTAATATCTGAAATATATCTTGATAAATATGATTTTTATGAATCAAAATTGTGATTTTTATGATATTAATTTACTTGACAAATCGTTGATGAGTTAATTTAAATTCACTGATTTTGCTCGGAGAGGATCTGAGGGATTTAAAAAGATATCGCTCGGAGTAGTGAGGACGTGCATCGTCTGATGAGTTTTATGAGGAATCGAGTCCTCACTACAAACCTATAAGGGTTATTTGAGCAGCCGGATAAGCTGTTTTGCATTGAGATTTAAAATTTCGGGCGGGCTCTCCTGCCCACCCCACAATAGTTTCAAGAAACAAGATTCTAAAATTTAGATTCGCACCAGCTTATTAACTGTTAACAGCTAACAGTTAACAGTTAACAGTTAATTTTTAAGCTTGTTCACGTAGCCCCACAAACTGTAATCTCGGCTCAGCCAACCCCGGAAAAAAGCCATCTGAGTCGGATCTTCTTGCACCCTTTTGTAGCGGTAAATAATCCGCTCGTTAATCATTTGCAGCGCCGTATTTTTGTTGTTAGCGGCTTTCAATGCTTCCTTGGTGCGCGGATCGAAAATTCCGGTTTGCGGCAATCCTAAGGCTTGCTGGAGAAAGGTAATTGAGTTATTAATACCGAAATTAACGGCGGTGTCAAACATGACGATCGCCAAAGCCGGCTGCATCGTGCCAGAGAGGCTCGAATCCCAGTAATTTTTATAAATTTCTAGGAGCTCTGCTTCCGACATCTGCGTCACGTCGAGAGGCGGAAGCCCTCGACTGTAGCGGTAAGCGTTGTATTCCGTTTGCAAGACACCCCGATAAGTTCTGCCGCCCTTATCGGCTGGGTGATTGCTGAATCCGCCCTCAAAATAGAGGGTGAAATAAAGAGCCGTTTGAAATAATTTCTGCCTAAAGCTGGCTGTCTGCTGCTGCTGTGCGAAAGTCTTTTGGGCAAAGGGTAAGGGAATTGCTAAGGTTAACAAGAGTATCCCCAGCAGGAGGTTTGGTTTCCACTTGATGTTATGTTGGCGCTGTGTCGCTTGCTTGTCGCTCATAAATTCTCTGTGACGATCGCCCGTAGTTCCGCTAAAACTGCTACTCTGCAAAATAATATAGATTCAACCTTTAACTTGATAGCACAGATAGGCCGCCAAATGAATTCCGATTTTCGCAACCAATCCGAAACACCCCAATTTGAAGATGCTGCATCGCTGACAGTAGTTGCAGAAATGTATTACTCTCAAGGCAATTTAGCAGCAGCCGTCGCTGCTTGTCGCCGAGCTCTGGAATTGCAACCGGATTGGGCGGCGGCTTACGTGACAATGGGGAATGTGCAGCAAGCAAGCGGCTACATTGAGGAAGCGATGCGGTTTTATTCTGAGGCGATCGCCCTGAATCCCGACTTTGCTGAGGCCTATGCTAATTTGGGCAGTATGCTCTACAAACAAGGGCATTTGGTGGAGGCGATTGTCAATTACGAAAAGGCGATCGAACTTAAACCGAATTTGGCTGCTGCTTACTGGAATTTGGCAGGGGCACTGAAGCAGCAGGGGCAGCCGGATGCAGCGGTAGCATACGAGCAAAAAGCTCTCGAACTCAATCCCCATCTGGCTGAGGTAGATTTTCACTTAAATTTAGGAGAGAAATTAGCGCGGCAAGGGAAGTTAGATGAGGCGGTGGCTGCATGGCAGCAGGCGATCGCATTCAAACCCGATTTAGCCGAAGCATACTGTCAAATTGGCATAGTTTTGCGCCACCAAGGCAAATTTAAAGACGCAATACCCAACCTTCAAAAAGCCCTAGAAATTAAACCCGATTTTATTTCGGCTCACCAACATTTATGCGGCATCCTCAGAGATACTAGCGATTTAGCGGCCGCGCGGCAAGCCGTTCACAAATACAGCCAAATGTGTGCCGAAACCGATCCAATTATGACCGCGATTTACTTCGTCAGCACCTATCAAGTGTCGGGATTGAATCAAATTGCGGGCGATCGATTTTTAGAGCTAGAGTCGTACTTGCAGCAAAACTTAGAAACCGCTAGTTCGATAGAAATTAAATCGCTTTATGCAAACTTATTATTCAGCACGCCTTATTTGCGAGATGACTTGGCTGCCAACTCAAAACTTTACAGATTAATTGCCCAAAAGTATATCGACAAATGTATCAAACCTAATTTTTCTCAACCCGCAAATTACAGTTTCAAACCAAATGCCCCATCCAGCAAGTTAAAAATCGGCTTTTTGTCCAATCACTTCAGCCGCCATTCTGTAGGTTGGTGCAGCGCTGACATCATTCGCGAATTGTCGGACATCACACCCAATTTGTATTTGTACGCTTCCGAAAGAATTGTTCCTGACGATCGCACTCAGCAATTTGAAAGTTTTGGCAAACTGACTTTTCCGAAAACGTACCCTAACGGACTTGCCAATTCCGCAGAAATTATCGACCAAATTCAGCAAGATGAATTGGACGTTTTAGTCGATTTAGATTCTCTCAGCGTACCAGTTCACGCTGACATTTTATACCAAAAACCCGCACCAGTTTGTGTTTCTTGGCTCGGATTTGATGCTCCTTACATATCGCCGGAAAATTACTTTCTTACAGACTGGCACTCGCACCCAGCCGAGCGAGAAAAATATTATGACGAGCAGCTAATTAGGATGCCGGATTCCTTTGTAGCTGTGTCAGGTTTTCAGAGATATGGAGTCGATCCGGTTGCATTGAGAAAGTCGAATCGGATCGGTTTGGATCAGATAGTTTACCTGTGCGTCGCTCCCGGCAGAAAATTTAATCGCGAGTTGGTGAAAGCACAAATTGCGATTCTCAAAGAAGTGCCGAACAGTATCTTAATTCACAAAGCTTTAGGCGATGCTGCCGTGTTTGAGGGTGCGTACCACCAAGCTTGCGAAGCTGAAGGAGTCGGCCGGCACCGAATTAAGTTTTTGCCGAGGTTTGCTACTGAGGAAGAACACAGAATTATCTATTTGCTGGCCGATGTTTTGTTAGATTCTTATCCTTACAACGGAGGAACTCACACTTTAGAGGCTTTGTGGTTTAATTTGCCGGTGGTGACTCGCACAGGAGAACAGTTTTTGTCGAGAATGGGTTATTCGTTTTTGCAGGCTTTGGGAATTGAAGCTGGTGTGGCTTGGTCTTGGTCGGAGTATGTGGATTTGGGTGTAAAATTTGGTAAAGATCCTGAATTGAGAAACGCAATTAAAGCACAGTTGGTGAAATCTAAAGATGGAGCCAATTTGTCGCCGCTGTGGAATCCGAAAAAGTTTGCTGGAGATATGTATGCGGTGTTTGAAAATTTGTGTAAAATCAATTTTGAAAAGTAGGGAAACGGCATTTCCGCGTCCTAGTTCCCGCGCCGGACACGGCAATGCCGTTTCCCTACAATTAATCTGGGGATGGTTACATTTTTCATCAAGGAAGATGGATTATTTTGGGTAGGGAAACGGCATTGCCGTGTCCTCGGTTGCCTATCGTTCCGATGCCAAGGTCAACGACATCATTCCTCATCTCAAATCTCAAATTTAAAATGGTATGACTTCAACACTACCAACTATTAAGTTTTTAAAACAGCCGACTTCGGAAGCTTGGATAGAACAGGCGATCGCCAATTTGGATACAATCTTATTAGACCATTCTCATTGCGAACGGAAAGCAGCGGGAGTAGCGTTAAATTTAATGTTTCGCTACCCAGCCCGAGAAAAATTGGTAAGGATGCTAACGGCGATCGCCCGCGAAGAATTAGAGCATTTCGAGCAAGTCAACCAGCGCTTAGAACAGCGCAGTATCGCTTTGGGCCCTTTGGCTGCACCTCCCTACGGTGCTGGTTTGTCCGGTCAAATTCGCAAGCAGGAACCGGAGAGACTTTTGGATTCTTTGTTGGTTTCTGGTTTGATAGAAGCGCGCAGTCACGAACGGTTGGGGCTGCTGGGCGATCGCTGTCCAGACGCGGAATTAGCTAAGTTTTACCGCAGTTTGATGGCTTCGGAAGCGCGCCATTACGGGGTATATTGGATTTTAGCAACAACTTATTTCGATCGCGCTCTTGTAGTTGACAGGCTGGAGGAATTATCATTAGTAGAGAGCGAGTTACTGGCAATTCTTCATCCTGAACCGAGAATTCACAGTTAAAAGTTAGCTGCATTTAAAAACTGTAAAACACAAAAAATCAGTAATTTTACAGTTGCTAAAGTCAAAAAATAAATATACATTTCAACCACCAATGAAAACCCAACATCTGGATTTTTTAATTCGTTCCTGGGAAACGCGCGATCGCGCTGAGGCTTTCTATTTAATTCGGGATGTTTTAGCAGAGTACGGTTTAAAATGCGAACCTCACGGGGCAGATCGAGATGTCTATGATGTAGAACTGCACTATCAGAATAAAGGTGGCGAATTTTGGGTAGTTGAACGGCAGGATCGAATAGTGGGTACGGCGGCTTACTATCCGATTGAGCGCGGGAATAATGCTGTGGAAATTCGCAAAATGTATATTTTGCCAGCAGCAAGGGGACAGGGTTTGGGGAAATTTTTACTGAAAGAATTGGAAAGTAAAATTATCGATTGCGGATTTGATGAAATCTGGATAGAAACTGCTAGCATTCTCAAAGAAGCTGTTAAACTGTACGAAAATAGCGGATATCAACCGACAACTGGTGTGGAGACGCAAAGGTGCGATCGGGTTTACGTAAAATCTCTAGGTATAAAAAAGCTATAATTACTAAAAATTACACGCTAACTTTAATTTTTTTCTGCCGCAGAGGAATCTCGATCGCAAATTCCGAACCTTCTCCCAATACAGAATTGCAAGAAAGCTTGCCGCCGTGTTTTTCTACTACAATAGAGTGCGAAATAGCCAATCCTAAGCCAGTTCCTTTGCCAATGGGTTTAGTAGTAAAAAATGGGTCAAACAAGCGCTTTTTCACATCTTCGCTCATCCCGGAGCCGCTGTCAGCTATCCGTATCGCAACGCAGTTATTGTCGGTTACTTGGGTGCGAACCGTAATTGCGAGATTTTTGGCGGTGCGATCGGATCTATTCATCTCCATTTCCAATGCGTCTAGCGCATTGCTCAACAAATTCATAAATACTTGATTTAACTGGCCGGGATAACATTCAACTAAAGGCAAATTACCGTATTCTTTAATCACATTAATTGTCGGGCGATCGGGTTTATTTTTCAGGCGGTTTTGCAAAATCAGCAGCGTACTTTCAAGGCCTTGGTGAATGTCAACTTGTTTCATTTCAGCTTCGTCAAGTCTTGAGAAAGTCCGCAGGCTCAAAACTATGTCGCGGATGCGATCTGCTCCGACTTTCATAGATGCTAAAATTTTGGGTAAATCTTCAACAAGATAATCAATTTCAAAGTCTTCTCTTGCCTCTAAAATTCTTGCGGTTGGCTGCGGGTATTCCTTATGGTAAAGTTGCAGAATTTTTAGCAACTTTTGAGTGTATTCGCTGGTGTAGCTGAGATTGCCGTAAATAAAATTAACAGGGTTATTAATTTCGTGGGCGACGCCTGCTACTAACTGTCCCAAACTCGACATTTTTTCACTTTGAATTAATTGAGTTTGGGTGCGTTGGAGTTCGTGCAAAGTTTGTTCTAGCTGTTGAGTTTGAGCTTGAGCTAATCGGGCCGCTGTGCGGGTTTGGGTGTACAGTTCGGCGTGGTCGATCGCGATCGCAATTTGAGCGACCACCGCTTGCATCAGTTCGACTTCCGATTCGCTCCAATTTCGCACGGACATAGCCTGATAGCAGGTAATCACCCCAATATCGCCGGAAGCTGTATGAATTGGCAGCGACAGCACTGAGTTAAAATTTGAAGCCTGGAAAAGTTCGCGCAATTCTACATCTTCAAAAGTGCTGACATCATCAATTCGCAGAATTTCTCGCCGCAAAATCTGTCCCACTACGACACTAGATTTGTCGTCTACAGGATAAGTGCCAAGCATACTCGGCAAATCTGCATTCTTCGCTTCGTAAGTTACGTCCCAAACCGGAGGATTGGTGTTGGGGCGATACCAAGTGAAGATGCACCAATCTAGGTGCATCAGATTGCGAATTTCTTGAACGGCGGTTTCTAAAATCGTGTCTAAATCCAAAGAAGTGCGGATTTGATTGGCAATTTGATTGAGCAGCAGTTCTCGCTGAGCTTGCTGTATGAGCGCTTGTTCCGATCGCACTAAAGTTTCTTCTGCAAGTTTGCGATCCGTTAAATCTTGGATAACTGCTTGGATAATTTTTTCATTTCCCACCTCGATGATTGTCAGCACGACTTCTGCGGGAAAATCAGTACCGTCTAAGCGCTGGTGAACCCAATCAAAACGGTGGTTTCCCCGCTCAAAGGCGAGATCTATCACTTCGTTAACCAAGCTCAAAGAATCTCTGCCGTTAGGTTGGAAAGGAGGCGACAGTTGGCCGGGGTTTTTGCCGTACAACTGTTGCGGGGTAGTGCAGCCAAATAGTTTTAGGGTGGCTGTGTTGGCATCGGTGATGGCATTGTCACATAACATAAAAACAGGCAAACTGGTTAATTCGTATAGCGATCGAAATTTGGCTTCCGACTGCTGCAATGCGGCTTCTGTTTGCTTGCGATCGGTAATGTCGGCAACCATTGCCAAAGCACCCACATAGCATCCCTGTTTGTCTGCCAAAGATTTAGTAGAAACTATCGCCCACAAGTCGCTGCCGTCTCGGCGACGGAACTTAAAATCGTGCTGTTCGTTAATTCCTTGACGGCGGCGGTCGAGACTGATTTGTGCGATCGCCATGCCTTCTGCATCCATGAAAGCAAATAGCGACTCTCCGCTCATTTCCTCTGGGGTGCAGCCGAGCATATCGGCCATTTTTTGGTTGACAAAAGTAGTTTTTCCCTCCGCATCTACGATCCAAATTCCTTCGTCGGCTGTCTCGACAATGCACCTGTATTTTTCCTCGCTTTCCTTGAGGGCTTCTTCGGCTAATTGGCGAGCCGTAATGTTTTGAGTCATTAGCAATCCGCCGATGATTTCTTGCCGTTCGTTTCTGAGTGGCAAAGCATAACCGAGGTAAACGCGATCGCTGTAAATAATTTGTGTAACAACTGTTTTTCCTGCCAGTGCTGCCCGATAAGTTGGTTCGAGATAAGCGCAAACATCTGGATCGAATACATCCCAGATTGTCTTGCCTTCCATCAACTCTTTAGAAAGCCCCACTGCTGCTAATTCTGTACCTTCTACTAGCGTGTAGCGCAGTTCTGGATCGAACAACATCACCGCACCGTTAGGAAAGTTGCTTGCCATCGTGCGGTAAAGCTGTTCGCTTTTTTGGAGTGCAGCTTCTGCAAGTTTGCGATCGCTAATGTCAACTACGACTGCACCGATGCCGATCGCTTCGCCATCTTTGTCGAGCAGGGGAAAATAAGAGCCTGTCAGGTGTCGGACTAACCCCGGTTGTCTTGGATTTTCACAACTCATCTCGATGTTAATTAGGGGTTGTTTCGTTCTCAAAATTTGTTCGTATAAAGGCTCTACAATTGGAGCGATATTCGGCAATATTTCGCGTACAGTTTTGCCGATGTGCTCTGCTGGACTCAGGGAATTTATTTCTGCTATAAATTGATTAACTTGCACGTACCGCAGTTGGGAGTCCAAAATGCAAAGCCCCGCCGGCGCCTCCTTAAAAAAGGCATCAAATAGTGCTTGTCTCTGTGCTAATTCTTGTTCTAAAGCTTTGCGAGCGCTGAGATCTGTTAAATAGCAAATCATCCCGACAACTTCTCCCGTGCTGTCTTTCAATAGCGAAAGCATCAGGTGCGAGTAAAAATTTTCTCCCGATTTACGGCGTGTTATAACTTCTATTTCTGGCTCGCCTTTTTTTTGTAGCGGTTTGATGACTTGATCTAACAAAAATTCGTGCTGTTCTGGCGAGTAAATTAGAGAAATGTGCTGTCCGATAGCCTCAGTTTTTTGATAGCCGTATAACTTTTGGGAGGCTTGATTCCAAATGCCGATCGAGCCTTCTATATCTGTAGAAATCACCGACTCCTGAATTTGATCGATAATTTGACTTTGGAGACGCAATTTTTCTTTGGTCTGTTCCAGTTCGGCGATTTTTTCTTCGAGTAGTTTCTGAGTTTTTGCCAGTTCGGCAGTCTGCTTTGCGAGCAATTTTTCTAGATGTGAATTGCTGTGCGGGGGCGCTGATTCCAGCGGATCGCTATTTTCATGCTGAGGATTAAAAATTTCTTCAGCAGTCAACCAAATCGCGCACTCTCCCCCTGTTTCAATTACCCGCTCGCAAACTCGCACGGGTACGAGATGGTTGTTTTTATGTTTGTATGCTGCTTCGCACAGGTGCGTGTGGCTATTTTTTGCTTGACATTCTAGAGATTTTTCTGGGCGCGCGCACTGTGTTTGCTGAATTTCCCAGTAGTTGAGGTGGAGAGTTTCTGCAACTGTGTGGCCGATAATACTTGCAAAAGCTGGATTTACGTCGAGAAAAGTCCCGTCCGTCCGGCACAATGCCAACCCGATCGGGCTGAGTTCTAACAATTGGCGGCGGGAGCGATCGCGCTTGGCTTTTCTTAACTGGCTTTGCATCTGACATAGCTGGGCTTGAGTTATTTAATTATATCTTTTTATATTGTGTATTGCTGTGACTTTTATCCTTGATTAAGCAAGAGAGAAGAAGGAAGTTCGGCAACGGATTGTATAACGGATGTAACGGATGTAACGGATGGATGCTGAGGTTCGAGGGAAGAAGGAAGAGGTTCGAGGTTCGAGGTTCGAGGGTAGTTCGGCAACGATCCCTGTACTGAATTTAACGGATGGATGTTGAGGAAAAAGACAGGATGGGGAAACAAAAATGAGTAATAATCAACGGGGAGGAGGAAAGAGGGAATGAGAAGAAACCAGAAAAATTACAAAAGAAGAAGTACAAAACTGGTACAAAGACCATTAATTTATACATAGTATCTTCCCTCGCACCTTTTTCCTTCTTCCTTCTTCCCTCTTCCTTCTTCCTTCTTCCCTCTTCCTTCTTCCTTCTTCCTTCTTCCCTCTTCCTTCTTCCCTCTTCCTTCTTCCTTCTTCCCTCTTCCTTCTTCCTTCTTCCTTCAATTAATCGCGGGCAATACCTTCGGATCTGGCCGCCAACTGTACTGCACCGGCGACAGCAATGGCAACTCTTTCGTCAAAAACCGACGGTATAATGTGCTCTTTGTCAAGCTGGGAAGGGCTGACTAAAGAGGCGATCGCGTAAGCTGCTTCCAAATACATACTGGGTGTAATCGTGGCAGCTTTGCAGTCCAAAGCACCTCGAAATATTCCCGGAAATGCCAAAACATTGTTAATTTGATTCGGGTAGTCACTGCGTCCGGTGGCAATGATTACCCCATCATCCACAATTAATTCTGGCTGAATTTCGGGAATGGGATTTGCCATTGCAAAAACAATGGGATTTTCGGCCATCAAACGCACCATCGCACGGGTGAGCACGCCTGGGGCGCTGACCCCTAAAAATACATCGGCACCGGCGATCGCATCTTCCAAAGTACCGCTCGAAGCCACAGCAAATTCTAGTTTTTCTGGGTTCATATCCGTGCGGTCTTGGGAGAGGACGCCTTTGGAGTCGCACATGATGATGTTTTCCGCACCTGCTTTACGCAGCAACCGGGCGATCGCGACTCCTGCCGCACCGGCTCCGTTAATCACGATACACACTTCTGCTATGGTTTTTTTGACGATTTTCAAGGCATTAATTAATGCTGCCAAACTGACAATCGCAGTGCCGTGCTGGTCGTCGTGAAAAATCGGAATATCTAAGGTTTCCCGCAATCTTGCTTCGATTTCAAAGCAGCGGGGAGAAGAAATATCTTCGAGGTTAACGCCACCAAAAACCGGGGCGATATTCTGCACTGTGCGAATAATTTCCTCGGTATCTTGGGTATTCAAACAGATAGGAAAGGCGTCAATACCTGCAAATTCTTTAAATAGCATGGCTTTGCCTTCCATAACTGGCAGTGCGGCGGCAGGGCCGAGGTTTCCCAGTCCCAAAACTGCGCTACCGTCGGTAACAATGGCAACAGTATTTTGTTTGATTGTGAGGTTGTAAACTTGTTCGGGGTCATTGGCGATCGCAGTGCAGATGCGGCCGACTCCAGGGGTGTATGCCATTGCCAAATCAGACTGGCGTTTGAGGGAAATTTTGCTAACTACGCTGATTTTTCCGCCGCGGTGCAAGTTGAAAGTGCGATCGTACACATCGATCACTTTAATATCAGGCAGCGCTTTCACTGCTTGGAGTATTTCTTCGTTGTGCTCGATGCTGTAAGCATCGACGGTGATATCGCGAACTGTAGTGGCGCGGGTTTGCTCGATCAAGTCAATTTGGCCGAAGTTGCCGCCGACAGATGCGATCGCGCTGGTAACTTTTGCCAGCATTCCCGGCTGGTTCGGCAGAGCAACCCGAATTGTTAAACTAAAGCTGGGATTTGGTGTCAGTTTTACCATGATGCCTTGATTTCAGATTTGAGAATTTCAATCTTAGATTTTATCGCCAATGTTAGGCATAAAATTTAATAATTCAAATTTTCAACTTAAATTTTTAACAAATTCTATGAGCCTGTGATACGATCGCTCTGCACTGCCAAGGGTGTCGCTGGAAAACTCATCTTTTTTTGAGTTGAGCTTTGCTTTGTGTATAGCTTGTGACTCGCCCACAAACAGCCTATTTTCTGTCAACTTCGCCGCGAACCGCGAATAGGAAGCGCGGGGCTAGAAACCTGATTTCTGAGGTAAACGCGCGCAAGTCTTATCTATTTTTGAGAATATTTCTGCTTATTCTGAACACGAGCAGATATTGCGCAAAACTCTATTTTCCAGCGATACCGCCTAATTTCTGCTGCTGTCTTTTGAAGCGAGACACCCAGAAGAGTTGATGCGGCTTTTTGATGGCCTTTATTGGGAAGGTAAAAAGTAGATGCACGGCTGTTTGAGCCTGCAGGTAAAAATCTGAGCGACTGACAAGCGGGCATTTGATATATATATTTTGCCTGCTTGTTTAACACTTGCCAAGGATTGCGAGTGCAACCTGGCAAACGATCTAATTACCTGCACTCTTTGCCCGATAATTCCAGGGACTGTAACTAACAGACAATCTACCCCGCGCCGGCACAGGCACAGGTTCAGCCGAACCGTGTACAGTTGCTGGTTGCTAACTGTCAATTTTATCGATCGGCCGCAGCATCGGCCCATATAATTGTAAAGAATTTGCAAGCCAGACAATCTGGGGGAACTTTTTCTAAGTCTTGCAGATCTACTGGTTGCTCTGCTTCGCTACCGGGGGGAACTATGCACAGAGCAACTTGTCCGACTCCTGCCATGAGTTCGGCAACTCGCTCCAAAATACTGTCCATTTTTTCAATTAGTTGCTCTGCTGCATCCAGACTCGGCGCGATGATGAAAAAGGTTTTGACTCCATCGGGACAGGGAGCGAAGCCGAGAGTACACTCTCGTAATAGTGCTTGGGTGGAGAGACTGAAACCGTCGTAGAAGCGATCGATTACTGCTTGATAAAAGGCTTGAGTCAGAGAACGATCGCCAAAAATAGGTTGAGATAACATAACTACTTCCTTTCGTAGGATTTTTGGGAGCCTTGAAAAAATTTTAACATACCTTAATGTAAGGGATTTAACAAAATGATTTAGCGATCGAGATCATGGACTTGATGTGACATTTTTTAATTTGTGTAGCGATCGCAACTGTGATAAAATGTACTCTGTGTTACCACTGCCAGTGATTTTGATCGCATCAGCAGCTCACAGCTAACTACAAAATTTCCTAGTAACTGGGGAGAGGGGGAGAGGGGGAGAGGAGGAGAGGGAGAGAGGGAAATTACGTAAGTAGTAAGAGTATTATTGGCAAAAAGTGCTTAATTTAGAGTTTAAAATAAACATCCAATCAAAATATTAAACATGAACTCGATCGCCCAACAGTTAAAAGCAAGATTTGAAAAAGCATTCACCGCTGCATTCGGCGAAAGTTATGCAGGTGCAGATCCGATGCTAGCCGCCGCCAGCAATCCCAACTTTGGAGACTTTCAGTGCAACGCGGCGATGAGTTTGGGGAAAAAGTTAGGAAAGCCCCCACGGGCGATCGCCTCGACAATTATCGAGAACCTAGATATTGCTGACATCTGCGAAACCCCAGAAATTGCCGGGCCAGGTTTTATCAATTTGAAGCTGAAACCGGCTTATTTGGAAGCGCAAATTAGTGCGATCGCCGGCGACTCGCGTTTGGGGATTGAACCGGCGAAAACGCCTCAGACAATTGCGATCGATTTTTCGAGTCCGAATATAGCCAAAGAAATGCACGTCGGACACTTGCGATCGACAATCATCGGAGATGCGATCGCCCGCACCCTCGAATTTCAAGGCCACGACGTACTCCGAATCAACCACATCGGCGACTGGGGCACGCAATTCGGAATGCTGATCGCATATTTGCGCGAAGTTCACCCCGAAGCCCTCACAACCGCTGACGCCCTAGACTTAGGAGATTTAGTCGCATTTTACCGCCAAGCAAAACAGCGTTTTGACACAGACGAAACCTTCAAAGAAACCGCCCGCCAAGAAGTAGTAAAACTGCAAGCAGGCGCCGAAGACACCCGCCGCGCTTGGAAATTGCTGTGCGATCAATCTCGCCGCGAATTCCAAGTAATCTACGACTTGCTCGATATCAAATTAACCGAACGCGGCGAATCGTTTTACAATCCATTATTGCCCGCAGTAGTCGAAGATTTAACCAACTTAGGTTTGCTAGTAGAAAGTGACGGGGCGAAATGCGTTTTTGTAGACGGTTTCACCAACAAAGAAGGCGAACCGCTGCCGCTAATAGTCCAAAAAACCGACGGCGGCTACAATTACGCCACAACAGATTTAGCAGCCGTGCGCTACCGCATCCAAAAAGACAATGCAAAGCGCTTAATTTACGTCACAGATTCAGGACAAGCCAACCATTTTGCCCAAGTATTTGCAGTTGCGAAAAAAGCTGGTTGGATTCCTGAAGATGTCGAGATTGTCCACATTCCCTTCGGTTTGGTATTGGGAGAAGACGGCAAAAAACTCAAAACTCGTTCTGGGGAAACAGTGCGGTTGCAGGATTTGTTAGATGAGGCGATCGTCCGCGCCCGCAAAGATTTAGAAGAGAGATTAGTCACAGAAGAAAGACAGGAAACTGAAGAGTTTATAGCTAACGTAGCTCGCGTAGTTGGTTTGAGTGCAGTTAAGTATGCCGATTTAAGTCAAAACCGCGCCAGCAACTATGTATTTAGTTACGACAAAATGCTAGCATTGCAAGGAAATACCGCTCCTTATATGTTATATGTCTACGCGCGCGTGCAGGGAATTCGCCGCAACGGTGAGATTAATTTCGATAATTTAGATGCTGATGCGAAAGTAATTTTGGAGTCGGATGCGGAGTTAGTTTTAGCCAAGCATTTATTGCAGTTGAGTGAAGTGATCAATGCTGCTGGCGGCGATTTGTTGCCGAATCGGATTTGTCAGTATTTGTTTGAATTGAGTCAGAAATTAAATCAATTTTACGAGCAGTGTCCGGTGTTGAAAGCTGAGGAACCGTTGCGAACTTCACGGTTAATTTTGTGCGACTTGACAGCGAGGACTGTGAAGTTGGGGTTAGGATTGTTAGGGATTCAAGTATTAGAAAGGATGTGATATCAGGTTTGTAGTAAGGACTGTAGGATTTACGCAATTGTCACAATTAGTAAGATGCGTCAGAGCTCGAAACCCTAAATAATTGTTAGAGAAACTCACCTGACGCACCCTACAGCTCAATCTAATTTTAGATTGCCCATTTTAGATTCAAGATACTAATAAAATCTAAAATCTAAAATCTAAAATCTAAAATTACCAATTACCCATTACAAAATTGCGAAGTTTGCGATCGATATACCTCGTACATCAGCAAACTTCCCGCTACCCCGAGATTCAAAGAATCTGCCGCACCTAGCATCGGAATCCGCACTAAATGCTGGCAGAAATCCCGCTGTTGCTTAGTCAGGCCTTGACGCTCTTCGCCGAGGAACAGCACGGTCGATCGAGGATAATTGAAAGAGTGAAAATCAGCAGCGCCGTCAGGCGACGCGCCGACGCCGTGACAGCCGTGGTGACACATCCAGCGACTCAGCGCCCGGAAGTCCGTGCGGACGAACTTTTGGGCGAACAGCCCGCCCATCGAGGCCCGCACGGCGTCTGCATCAAACGGATCTGCACGCCCTCCGACGAAAATGAACCCAGCGCCGCCGACAGCTTCCGACGTGCGGATCAAAGTCCCCAAATTCCCTGGCGATCGCACGTTTTCCAACACTACCCAGCACAAGTCAGCTTGGGGGGATATATCGTCCAATTTAAACCATCGCTGGCGGACGATCGCGCCCACACCAGAAGCGCGTTCGGTTTTGCAAACGCGCCGGAATTGTTCAGGTGTGACAGAAATAGTGGGAATTCCGGAACGGCGGGCGCTGCGAACCATTTTTCGGGCAAGTGGCGCGATGAGCAATTTTTCGCTGAACATGATTGCTGAAATCTGGAAACGGCGATCGATTACCTGCACGAAATTGCGAACGCCTTCAATGTAAAACAGGCTGTGGGTATCGCGGTAGGCGCGATCGAACTGAAGTCTTTCGATTCTCACCAGAGTAGCCTCAACCTCTGGTCGATCGAGGCTGGAACTTTTAGTACCAGCCATCCTCCTTCTGCGGAGCCATGAGGCTCCCTACAAGCGAGATTTGAAATAACATAAATTGTTACAGAAATATCTCTGTAGAACTCAACTTTAATTATTTATAACACGCTGTGACTGCAGCGCAACAGATTCATCGAAATAAATTCCATCCCACAGTTCAAAAAGCGGTAAAGTCGGCCCTGTTCTTGCTTCGTGCCATCCTTGACGAAAACACTCTTCGGCTGACTTCAGCGGTTCCTCATCAGCAAGAACAATAATGCGAACTCGGCGATCGGCAAATTTTGCCGATTGGGCGAGAAATCCTTCCCAAATTCCCTATAATTCTAACTCTTCTGCTGTCATTGCTTTGATTCTTTTTAAAATTAGAATTTAGTTAATTGTAGCGCATTTCTCAAATCGAGTATTTACGGCTTTTTGTTAACAATCAAGCTCTCCAGGAGGCATTTAAACATTGTTACCACAATTTGGCGATCGTTATCTCTGACAAAAATATCGTAATTGGGACTTGAGTTAATTTCAATCAACCAATATGCTCCCTTTTTATCGAGTGCTATATCAAGCCCAGCATAATTAATCGCAATTTCAGCAAAAACAGGTTTAACAATATCTTCAATCTCAGACATGAGAGTGGGGTTAATTATATGTTTGGCTTTTGCACCTTCCCAGTGCAGCGGGCTTAAATTTCCCGCAAATTTAGCCTGAGATTTGTCTTTATCGTACAGCAAAACTAGCTTTTCTTTGCAGAATACAGCCCGATATTCGTGGGCAATTTCGATATATTCTTGAGCTAGGGCCACATAGTCATAATCTTTGCTGTTGACGTTAAATATAATTTCTAGGGCTTCTTTGATTTGCACTCTAGTTTTACATAAAAAAACATTGTTGCCACCAGCACCGCGATTTCTTTTGAGAATCACCGGGAAAGCGAACTTTTTGTTTACTTCTAAAACTATTGATTCAATATCTGGGAAACTCAAATACTTTTTATACTTCTCCTCGCAGTGAGGCGAGACAAAACCGAGAGTTCTGGGAGTATTTATTTTGCCGTTTAATAGTTGATAGGTATATTCTTTGTCTTTAAAAATCTCTGCTACTGACGCGCTGTTAAATGGCGTCATGTAATTGACAAAATAATATTCTTCGCCGCCCTGTTTCAGTCTAATCAAGTTTTGGGAAGGATGCAGGATTTCGTAAGGGATATTTAATTCCTCACAAGCTGCCACCAGGATTTGAATATTGGTTAGCATAAAATGCAATTTCAATTGTGAATTTTAACTTTAGTATCCACCATTACTCAATATTCTGCCACTCGCGAGCATCCACAAATCTCGACAAATGCTTCACATTTGTTGTAGCAATAACAACCGCTTCTCCACCTTCACCAACCAGCAAACCTTGAGCCGCTAAAATCACATCTCCATCAAGTTCTTTCGGGTCTGCAGTCGGGATTCCTGCTTGACGGGATTCGGCCCACAACTGAGCCGCCTTGAGAATTACTGGCGTTGTTATCGGCAAGTATTCAAGCAAGTGTGATTTGCAGTCATCAAGGCGCCTGATACCTGCCAGCTTATTTGCCCGCAATAACTCGCGCCGCACTTCATAATCTGCTATTTCGGGTAAAATCATCCTGTAACCTTTTAATAGCAAAGATTCTACCCAATTTTGGCACTCTAAAGTCACAGGCGACCCCTTGGGATTCGTTAATATTCCCAGAGGCCCCGAATCAAATAAAACTATCATTTTTATTGCCCAAATATCGACCTGTTAGAAGAAAGTCGATCTTAATCTAATACTTTTTGCAAATATTCAAAAGTCTCTGTTTGTTCCTCAGGGTCTCCTTCTTCTCGCCATTTTCTCAACCACTCTATCGCTGCTGAATTTCTCTGCATTTGTTCTTCCTTCGTTCTGGCAGGAAGCACGGCAGATGATTTTATCTGCATTTGTTCTTCCTCCGTTCTGGGAGGAAGCAAGGCAGATGATTTTATAGGAGCATTATATAATAATGCTTTAAGAACTTCACTTGAAATTGTCTTTATTCGTTCCTCGCCATTTCCTTTTTTTCGCCGCTTCGACAACGGCTCTCTTTCTGCTAAATTTCCCTGCGTTTGTTCTTCCTTCGTTCTAGCAGAAAACACGGTATATGATTTTTGATTCGCGGTGTTTAGCCAATTAATCAGCCGTCGATCTACTACTTCCGCAATAATCGCTTTCAATTCTTCAACTGTTAAATCTGCTACTCGTTTGGCTTTCATTTTGTTGCCTCCTGGCGTACAAATAATGTTAACAATTTGAGATTCGAGAACTTGCAATTCTCAAATCTCAAATTCGAGTTCCCTCTCAACCGAACAACCGCTGCTGTCCGTTGGCGGCATCTTTCCCGGCATAAATCTCGCGCGTTCCCTTGGGAATGTAAATCCAATCGAATTCTTGCAAGCGGTTTGTCAAATTGGAAATGCTCACTCCCAATTCATCTCTCATTTTGTATAAATGCGACCACTTAGTTAAATCGCGTCCCTGTCTTTTTTCCTCCAAAATACACCGAGGCATCAACAAACAGCTTGCAAAATATTGCGCTTGCCATTCGATCGACAAAACCTTATTATCAGCACTCGCACCCCGACAAACAAACGGTTCCTCGACATCCAGGGCGGTTTTTCCTTCATTGCCCAAGTTTAATTCCAACTGTTCGACAGTGCCGTCTGCTTCGTCTTGATTGACGTGTAGCACCCAGTGTCCGATTTCGTGGGCGATCGTCGATTCGATGAAGCCCGGCGGTTTTTCGAGAATCTGTTCGTTGATTTCGATTAACCGCTGCTGCGGCAAAATCCTCGCGGCGATCGCACCTTCTTCATCCGGCTCAATGCACTCCCAAACTACCCCCAAATCCAGAAAATCAGCAACCGTTGTCGCATCAAAAGGCCATCTCGGAGCAAAATTTTGCGTTTTCTGCATCTGCATTAAGATGTCATTTGCCAAACGCTCGATCGTTTCTTTGGGATAGAAGCAATACGGCTTAAAAATACTCACTATGAGGGGCCTCTCTTACGCTTCAAAAGACTGTTTGAGCCAATCTGGATTTTCTTGCATCCGGCGGAAAAGAGCCTGCATTTCCTTCGGATTCTGCTTCAGCAGCGCTTCGTACTGCTGCGGCAGTCTCCCCGCCAAGAAAATCAATTCCTCTTCGTTTATGTCTAGATTCCGCGCTAATGCTCGGATTACGTCCTCTTTTGGCGCATAATCGGCTCGATCGTTCTCCAACTTCGACAAATAAGTAAAGTCCACACTTAGCATAGCTGCAAGCTCACGTTGTGAGTAAGCTTTGTCCTTGCGAGCTTGACGGATCAGTCTTCCAAATGTTTGTTCCACGGTTTTTTGCCTCCTGACAAGCATTCTAGCCTGTTTTGATGAAAAGTTCAACAAAACACTTGACGGGAAAATCAACCCGCGCTACCATGAGGTTAGTTGACGGTTTAATCAACTAAATTAACCGCCCTGGTAGGGTCAAAAGGGTAAATTATCCCAGGAAACAGCTACATATAGCGCCTTTAAATTCAGAGGAGTGAGAAGCGCTGGGCGTCAAAACGCTTGTACGCAGCAAATAAGGAGGAGCAGATCGCAAATGCTGAGAACCTGGACAGACACGCATTACAAGCTCGAAGACGATGACTGGCTATACATCGCCACCCACGAAGAACAAAGCTCAGCCTCACTGGTTTGTCCCGGCTACGCGCGGGATGGCGAAGGCTTCAGCATCCACTTCACCCCAGCGCACTTAGAAACGTTAGAGCATTTGCTCGCCGCGCTGCGGATTATCAAAGCTCAACAAGAGGCGATGCTTGAGTATACCTATCCAGAACCAAAAGCGACAACACATCTGATTAGGTAATCGAAGTTCGGCCACGAGCAATGTACGAGATTTAACGGATTACCAATTACCAATTCCCGGTAAAGCAGCAATAAATAAATAAGGAAAAACGAACCATGACTAAAACACAAGAAAGACCTACATTTTCAGTATTTGGTGCCAAACCGAGCAATGCTTTGCTAGTACCGGAAATACCGATCGCCGTCCGCAATAACTGCCAAAGCGGCCAGTGGGCGATCGGCGACACCGACTACGGTTCCAAGTGTTCCATGACAATCCTCAAATTCTCCAAATTCTTCGGTTCCCTCGGTCAAACTTCCCACACACTGTGGGGTCAACTGTGGTTTGTCGCAGAAAGTGGCGAATTGCCGCAAGGAGTTGTCATGGTGACCTACATCAAAAACCGCAGCTTGAACGATTTTAACCGCTTGGTAGCATCAGTTCAATCTCGCGGCGTAGAGCCTGCAACCGGGATTTTTATTCCCGAATTTGTCAAGCATTCCGGTCAGAAACCAGACGACAGCGGAGTAGTAAAACCGATTAACTACTACAGCTTGAAATGGTCTTGGAACGAGCGAAAAGATTGGGCGGTTATCGACCAAGCCGCAGCAGTTTTGTCAGATTCTAGCAATCAATCGCGGATGATTGACTTAGAAGGAACAAAAGCTATGGTGTGTTTAGATAACCTGCCGGCGCAGCAAATTGCCTGCTTGATGGCTGCTCACGCTAGCGGTGAAAGCGATGCTATGGCTTTGAATTCCAACGGCAGTATGTCGCTACCGCCAGCCGAAGACCAATTAACTGCTGACTTGTTCTAATTTTGTTGTAAAGGCGCGATTTAATCGCGCCTTTACCATAACTGTTACCACAGACTGAAATGAAGAAATTAACCAACCTGAAAACCAAACCAAACCTGCAAGAAAGCCGTTTGAAAGAGAATCTTGAGCTGCTAGACCAAATTCGGACAGACGCAGTTAACGACATCGAAAGTCTCACCGAAGACTTCCAACACATGACTTTAGTTGCCGAATCAGTCCAGCGGAATTACCGAGCTTTGTTAGCCGAAAATCAATTGCTAAAAGGTACACTTTTGAGTATAATTGATGAGTGCGATTGCAGGGAAGGAAATCGGTGCGATCGCTGCTGGAAAATTCTCAAAACTCTAGCCAGCGCCAATCCAGAAGAAAAATCAGATGCCGCCAGAAAATACCAAGCCATTCTCAGCCAACTCCGCAACTCACAATAACTGAAAACGTCTCACTCAAAAGTCTCGAAAAGTTAGAATCAGGAGAAAAAGCATTATGACACTAGCACCTGCCAAAGATAGCAAAGCCCAAATTTTGCAAAACTTTCTGCAGATTTTAGCCGACAAAAAAAAGATCGAATCCAAAGTCGAAACCAAAGAACAGTCAGCCGAAAAAGCCAAAAACAAACAAGTCCTAGAAGTCGCTTCCACCTACACAATTGACAGCATCGTCAAAGGCTTAGCAGACTTGCAATTAGATTTCGGCAGCATCACCAGCGGACTTTCCGAAAAACTGAAGGCGGAATCTTCAAAATTAGACGAATTAAAACGCGCGATCGAAATAGAAGCCGAACAATTGCAAGAGTTGCAGCAAATCAGAGTTGTAGCAGACGCCCTCCACATTTTAACTCAAGAGCACCGAGAAAAATTGACTCTGCTCGAACAAAACAGCGCCAACCAGCGCGAAATTATCGAAAAAGACACGACCCAAAAACGCAAGGTTTGGGAAAAAGAACAGCAAGAATTTGATGCAGCAGTTCAAGAAGAAACTGCACTCATAACTAAAGACCGTCAGGAAGAAACAGCCGATTACCAATACGAATTACAGCGCACCCGCAAAATCGAAACCGACGAATACGAAGAAACTAAGCGCAAACTAGAACGGCATTTGCAAGAATCTACCCGCGAAAAAGAAAAAAATTGGGTGGAACGAGAAAAAGTCCTCAGCGACAATCAAGCGGAGTTTGAAGAGAATCAAAGAAAAGCCGCCGGATTTGAAGAAGAGCTCAAACAGGCTTATGTCAAAGCCAAAGAAGAAGCAATTCAAGAAGTTTCCCGCGAAGCTAAAGTCAAGGCAGATTTAGTGGATAAAGAATGGGAAGGAAGCAAGCAGGGATATGAATTGAAAGTGCAATCTCTACAGCAGACAATTGGGCGACAAACCGAACAAATTGCCGAAATTTCCGCGCAACTGCAAGCCACGATGAAGCAAGCGCAAGATTTGGCAATGAAAGCTTTTGCCAGCAAAGCTTAAAACCCAGTAGGGTGTGCAATGCCCATCTTACGCAAAAATGACAGAAATTTTCCCAACTATTAAGGAATGAAAAGTCATGAACAAAAGAGTTAGCGACAAAAGCACCAAGGCTGAAATTTTAGAAGCGTACAAGGAAGCAGCGCAAGAAAAAGCGCAGCTAGAATCGCAAATCCAACAGCTAAACGCTTCCCAAAAGCAAACAGCAGCCCCAGAAAAACCTATTGTGGAGGCACAAAAACCAATGGCTTTAACTCAAAATCCACAAAAAATGCAGTCCACAATCGACAATTTAATCTTACTGCAATTTAGCTTTGGTGGCGCTGTCAGCGAGTTGTCGGAGAAATTAACTTCGGAAGCTGCTAAAGTCGAAGAATTGCGGCGCACTGTGGGCGAGGAAATTCAACAACTGCAAGAGTTGCACAGTTTAGAAGATGTTGCAGAAGATACGCTGGACAATTTAATTCAACAGTACGAAGAAAGCGCCAAAACTTTTGCTGGCGAACTCAGCGAACAGCGCGAAACTGTTGAACAGGAATTGTTGGAACGTCGGCAAGCTTGGGAAAAAGAGCAGGAACTCCACAAGTTGGCTATTAAAGAACGCAATGAAAATCACCAAAAAGCTCGCGAGCGTGATGAAGAGTTGTATAATTATGATTTGAATCTTCAGCGAAATCTGGACATCGAAGAATACCAACAGCGCCAGAAAAGGCTGTATCAAGAAATCGAAGAGTTTCAGCAAGAACAGGAAAAACTGTGGGCGGAACGCGAAAAATCTATTTCGGAACGGGAAAAAGTTTATGCTGAGGTGAAAGCTAAGGTAGAAGCTTTCCCGAAAGAATTGGAAGCGAATATCAAGAACGGGAAAGATAACGGTCGCAATATTGGCAATTACCAAGCTAAAGTTAAGGCTGATTTGTCTGCTAAAGATATCGAAGGGCAAAAGCAAAATTATGAACTGCAAATTCAAGGGATGTTGCAGACAATTCAAAATCAAGATGCGCGCCTTGCTAGCTTGTCGAAACAACTCGATTCTGCTTTGAAACAGGTTCAAGATTTGGCGGTGAAGGCGATTGAGGGTTCATCGAATTTGAGTTCTTTCCAAGCAGTGAGGGAAATTGCGATCGAACAAGCGAAGACTCAGCAAAAAAATAAGTAATCCGTAGTCGCTTTAGATACCCGATTTGTTGAAGAAGTCGGGTATCTGGGTATTGAAGGAACACATCACTCGGCGGTTGAAACCGCTACTATACAAACGAAGTCCGCATCGGCGGACTAAGAGAAAGTGCGTATTCTGTGTTGTTAGGTGGGTTTACTTAATTAGCTGGGATTAAGCATTAAGAACGGTTTAAGACTTTTCGCTTGCAGCAGATTTAGGAAACTTGCACTTTACCTCAACTTCTAAGTTGCTTTCTGCTGAACCTTCCGTAATGTAGGGGATGCCGGCTTTTCCACCCATTTTGATGGCAAATTTAAGTGTTACCTCTTCAACCTCAGCCGCACCGAAATCTTTAAAAGCCGTCACAGCATACATAGCATAATTGCGAATTAGCAGGCGAGCTTGGTGCATCCGATTAATTGCATCGCTTCGCACGTCTCTCACCTCATCAAAAGGACTATCGTCCTCTGAGGTTGCGGCTTCGTCAATTGTGACTTCGTACACTTCACCATCTTCTTTAAAAGCAAAACGCTGTAATTCTGACATAATGTTACCTTTTGTTAAGTTTGTGTAGAGTTTGCTTAAAGATCGAGCTTGTTTCCGGAAACTTGAGTTATTCTAACGAGAGAATTAAAACAGCAATTCAGGGTGCGTGTCAACTAAGCCAGTATTTTTAAATTTAGGTTGAACTAAATGGCTCGTTACGCGCTTGTTATCGGCATTACTCAATATCAAAGCTCCAACCTCAAACCCCTCCCGAAAGTGGCTGCTGATGCTGAAGTTGTTGCACGGGTATTAGAGGAATATGGCAAGTATACTGTTACTCGACTGCCACATCGCTGGAACGCTGAGATCCAACGTTTTGAAGTAGCACAGCAAAAAAGTGTTTCTGCTGATGAGGTATGTGAAGCTCTGCAAACTTTGCTCTTGAAACAAGGTACGAAAAGTGATGTACTGATTTATTTTGCCGGTCACGGTCTGACTTTTTTTGATAACTTGGGGGAGCAAAAAGGAGCATTGGCTACTTCCGACTGTCAGGTAGAAATGGTGGGAAGACAGGTGGTCAATTATAAATACGGGATTGATTTGTCAAGCCTCAATCGGCTAATTAAAAAGTCGGATTTGAGCAGTTTGGTAATGTTGTTGGACTGCTGTCATAGTGGATATTTTCTTGAAAGTCAGCTAGTGCAACAAACTTTAACCGCTTTCAGTACACAAAAGGATTATTATTTAATTACGGCTTGCCGGAGTTTTGAGACTGTAAAAGCTTTGGCTGGGGAAGCGCACGCCATTTTTACAGGAGCTTTGCTGAAGGGTTTGGCATCGGAAAATGCTAGTAGAAATGGGCAGGTCAGCGGCGATCGCCTATTTGATTATATCAGCAATGAACTTAAGGGCACTCAGTGGGGGCAAGAAGCGATTCGTATGGGCTGGGGCCGCTGTATTACTCTGGTAACGTATCCCCAACTAGAGACTTCGGCTACTGAAATTAATTTCGATCGCGAAAATCCCTATCTGGGACTCTATGCTTTTGAAGCTGAACAAGAGAAGTATTTTTGCGGCCGGGAGGAAGCAGTTCGGATGCTGATTACTCACTTAACAAATAGCCGTTTTCTATCTGTTATCGGCTACTCGGGTTCGGGCAAATCTTCTTTAATAAAAGCGAGATTGCTGCCAGAGTTAAGTCGGGATATAATTCCTGGCAGCAGTCAGTGGTCAGTTGAATCTTTTACTCCTGGGAAGCACCCCTTGGGAAAACTGGTAGATATTTTAGCTCGGTATCGAGAGCAGAATCAGCCTTTTGTAATTTTTATCGATCAGTTTGAGGAGGTATTTACTCTTTGTGAAGATGAATCTGAGCGACAGAGTTTTATCCGCTTGATTGCAAAGGAGATGAATGATGCAGAGCGAAAGAGCCGGATGATTATTGCAATTCGTGGAGATTTTTTAATTCGCTGCGCTGATTATTCAGACGTTTTAAATTTGATAAATCGCATTCCGCCTAGGACTTATATTGTCAAGTCGCTAGGGATTGAAGAGTTGCCAGAGGCGATCGAGAAACCGGCAGAACTGCACGGGGTAAAATTTGAGCGTGGGTTAGTATCGCATATTGCTCAGGATGTGGCGGGTCAACCGGGAGCATTACCGTTGTTACAATATGCTTTGAAAGAGTTGTGGCGAGTTTGTATTGAAAAACCAGAATTACCAGAGCCGTTACTGACGAGAAAGGGCTATGAAGAAATTGGCGGTGTTCAAGGGGCTTTGGAAAATCGAGCTAATGCGATCTACCAAAGTCTTAGTGATGGCGATCGCATTTTTGTACGCAAGCTGTTTATGGAATTGGTGCAGTTGGGTGAAGGTAAGGAGGTAACGCGCCGGCGGGTTGATTGGGATAGACTAAGGGCGATCGCGGATTCTCCAGAGCAGTTAGAGCAGGTAATTGGGTTGTTGGCTGGGGCGCAGCAGCGTTTAATTATTGTGGATGAAAACACGGTGGAAGTGGCTCACGAAGCTCTGTTGTGCCGGTGGAAGTTACTGAGTAATTGGATTGAAGAGGATCAGGAGAATATTCGGATTAGTCGGCGCTTAGAGATAGCTTGTCGGGAGTGGGAAGAAACTTATGGTAAGTCAGATGATGCGCTGTTGACGGGTGCGCGATTGGCGGAGGTTGAGGAGTGGGAGAAGAGGGTGCAGCGGAATTTGACTGGGGATGAGAGGGAGTTTTTGCAGAAGAGTGTGGGTAGGCGCGATCTGCAAATTCAAGAGCAACTTGACCAAGAACGCCAACTGCGAGAGCTTGCCGAAGCCAAAGCTAAAGCTGAAGCAGAAAAAGCTGAAGAGGAAAGAGCTAAAACTATAGCTCAGATGGAAAGAGCGATCGCGGCAGAAGACAAAGTGAATGCAGAAGCGGCAAGAGCGAGAGAGGCAGAAGCTAGAGTAAGAGTTCAAAAGCAAAGAACGAAATGGGCGATCGCTTCTGGTATCCTTTTAACATTTACTCTTGGCTTGGGACTACTGACTAATGTGCTTGCAAGTCAGAAAAAACAACGGGAGGCGCTCGCTGTAGGAACTTTAATAGGTAAAGCTGAACAACTATTAGATAGCCACAACCAACTTGAAGCAATGGTAGCAAGTCTGGAAGCTCTTAAGCAAATAAAAGCTATAGGAATAGAAGATCATAATGACTTAGTAAGAATTCAAACCTTAGTCTCTAAAGTACGAGAGCGTAATCGTTTACAAGGGCATAGACTGAGTGTAAGCAGTGTCAGCTTTAGCCCAAATGCTAAAGACAACCTGATTGCTTCTAGTGGGCCGGATAAAACAGTAAGGCTTTGGAAAACAGATGGTACTCAAGGGAAGATTCTTAAAGATCATAATGATAAAGTCTGGACTGTAAGTTTTAGTCCTGATGGCCAGTACATTGCTTCTGGAAGTGCTGATAAAACCATAAAAATTTGGCGTAAAGAAGGAACTTTATTCACGACGCTGAAGGGACATCAAGGAGAGATTTCTCATCTTAGCTTTAGCCCAGATGGTCAAACTATTGCTTCCGCTAGTACCGATAGAACTATTAGACTATGGCAGTGGAAAAATACCAGCAATACACCTAAAATATTCAGTGGACATAAAGACGTAGTTTACAGCGTAAAGTTTAGTCCTAACGGTCAACTTCTTGTTTCTGGTAGTGGTGATAAGACCATAAAGCGGTAGTGCCCTGAAGGAAAGGATCGAGAGAATAAAACTGAATTCAAAGAAAAGTAGGCATTTAGAGTTGTAAATTAG
>NZ_JAUBPO010000047.1:0-57935 GCF_036700785.1 Microcoleus sp. S28C3
TTCGTAATTCATATTATTAAGCTCATTTTTTCTTTTATTTTACCTAGAACGATCGCACTTTCGCAAGAGGTCTATTGAATAATCGCAATGGCCACACCGAAGTTTGCTGGTAGGCGGGAGAGAATGGCGGCTAGAGCTTTGGGACCACCTGTTGAGGAGCCGATCGCCACTAGGGGAGGAAGTAGGGAGGAAGGTGTAGACCCCTAGGCCTCGGCGGGCAAAAATGCGCTCCTTCGCTGTTGCCAGTAACTCTTCTAGGGCTTGGCATCTCGAATTATTTTAAAAAAATATATTTTCGTATCTGCCTTTAGATACATTTTGGATCTTTCTTTAGGTATACTTTGTTAAAAGAGTTGCGGTAGAGCCTGCGTCAGCTACGCTAGGGCAGAGCCTGGTAGCGGCTACTGTTTTTACTCTGATTAGTGCTTTAAAAACATAAAAGCCAGTGCCAAGCATGAATCATTTAGAACTCGAACAAGAAATTGGGAAGATGGCTAGAGCGATGATGACTCGCAATAGCTTAATTGGTAAAGATTTGATTGCGGATCTGAGAGGGCGGCTGTCTGTTGACAGTGTAGCTGCTTTGATGATTGTCAGTATTGAGCGTTTGATTTGGTATGACTGCGAGTCCGTGATCTGGAGTTTGAGTTATTTGATTCCTGCTGACGTGATGGAAGAAATTCGCCGGATTACTGCGCTGGTTGTTTGCCAGCGGTTGATGGGCAAAGGTTTTGTGCTGGGGAAAGATTTTAGTATTGATGCAACAGGCCAGTTGCTGTTGAATGAGAATGCTAAAACAGCGGTTGTGGTTGCTTGAATTGGGCAAGCAGAGGTTCGATCGCACTATGAGATTTGCAGTTAGACTTTGGGCTGCCTTGGACTCTTTGTGTAACTGCAAACCTAATTCGGGATGCGGTAAATAGTTCCGCGATTCACGCTGATTTGAGATGCGCAGCACCTCTAACAAGCGATGAGTGGGGTTAGCGAAAAAACCATCTTACGAGAGGAAAATATTTAGTTTCGACCGCCAATTGTTGAGTTTGTTACTGGTAGTTTGTACGGGCGATCGCCCTGTATCAAATATTTCAGATTTTTAGTGGAATTACCGTTTTATTCCAGCTATGGTTTCAGGTAAAATCATCCCTAAGATAGATACAAAATATTATGAACTTAATTCAAAACTTGGAAGCGGCTTGGTATTACCATCTGGGTTCGCGTCACCTCGAAGCTAACGACGATCGTGCTGCTCTGGCGAACTTTAACAGAGCTGTGAAGTTGCAATCAGATCATTATAAGGCTTGGTTTGGGCGAGGCATGGCTTTGGGGAACCTAGAACGGCACTTAGAGGCGTTACATAGTTTTGATGAGGCCTTGGCGGTGCAGCCGAATGCGAGCTTTGGCTGGCACAACCGGGCTATTGCTTTAGGAAAGTTGGGTCAGCACTTGGAGGCTCTCAACAGTTTTGACAGGGCTCTGGAGTTTAGTCCGTGGGCGGCGAGTATTTGGCACAACCGGGGACTGACGCTGATAGATATGGGGCTTTACAATAAAGCGGTTCTGAGTTTCGATCGCTCTTTAGATTTGCACCCGGAGGCTGCTGGGGCGTGGTACAACCGAGGTAATGCTCTGTTGGAACTCAAGCTTTACTATATGGCGCTCAACAGTTTTGACAGGGCGATCGAGTTTAACCCTGACGACGCGAAGGCTTGGTACAATCGCGGTATAGCTGCCAACTCAATGGGACTTTACAAACAAGCAGTGGCTAGTTTTAGTCGATCGCTCGATCTGAAACCGGGCCGAGCCGAAGCTGTGGGCGAACGGAGAGTGGCTTTGGGGAAATTAGTAGGTTTAAATCAGACAAATGCCAAGTTCACTCCCACATCTGAGTGTCCCTTTGAAGATTATTTAATTTGGTATAACCGGGGTGTAGAATTGGCGCGAAAAGGCGACTACTCGGAGGCGATTGCTTGCTACGAAATTGCTTTAGAAATAAATCCTGATTTTGCTAATGCTTTTTACAATAAAGCTTGCTGTTATGCGCTACTGGGATTTGCTGATTTGGCTCTTGACAATTTGCAGCGGGCTGTGGAGTTTATCCCTAATTTATACCGAGAACTAGCTTTAGCTGACTCGGATTTAAGCTGCATTTGGAAACAAGAACGTTTTGAAGCGCTGATCCAAGGTTGATTTTGTGCAAAAAACAGCTCGCCGATCGGGCGAGCTGTGGTAATTGGGCGGCGCAAGTTCGATCGCGCGACAGTATTTTTGCCATCTTTAGCTATCGCACATAAACTTTGATGGAGGGCTTGACCGGCCTTTTGGCAACTACCATCACCCGGTAGATGCCGGATTCGGGGAGTTGAGCAAAAGTTTGACCTTCGCCTTGATCTAGGAGTTGTCCCGACGGAGATTCGATCGCCAGATCTAGATTTTTGTTGCTAGCAGTTACCCTGATTGTCTGTCCCTGCTTGCCTTGAACCGTGATGGGCTGGATTTGGTAGCCGGACATTTTGAGTTTGATTGTGGCTTCTTTTTCCCTGAATGCTATGGGCATTGCGCGATCGGGCCTATAAGTCCACTTGGCGTTAAAGTCGCGTCCGAGTACGAAGCTGCTGGTCTGACCTTTCGGGGTAACTCGCACGCGGTAGATGCCGGACTCTGGTAACTGACCCACCCACTGATTGTCGCTTTTTTCAATAACCCCCATATTTTCACCATTGGGACTGTAAAGTTCGGCTTTCAGTTGTCCCGCCCACAAGGAGAGAGTGAGTTCTCGCCCTTTGACGCCTTCAAAAATATAGGTTGTGGGTTGGTTGATGGTTTCTCGAATTTCCGAGGTTGACATTCGCTCGATCGGTTCGATGTTGGGAACTGCGGCAGATGTAGCGGTTTTATTAACGGTTTCTGTAATTTCCGAGGCAGCCATCAGCTCGCTCGGTGCAATTTTTGGAGCTACTGGGCTGGCAAATACAGATTTGGCCGCCATCACGAGTAGCATTCCAGTCAGTAAAATTAGTTTTTTCATGTCGCACTTCCGATTGGTAATGAGTTGTATATGGTTACTTGTGTTTGCCTGTTTTCACCGGATTAAATCTGGCGATCGCACAGAGGCTACAGCAGTATGGAGAATACAGGTAAATATCCCGTACTTGCACAAAACCTGCTGGTAGCAGATTGGCAGTGCTGGAGCTAAGTAGTAGCCTCAGTTTTTCGAGACATTTCAATGATACTCCCTACACATAATATCATTAGAGAATATTAGTAATTTGGTCGAGGAAAATTCAAGCTGTTTCGGAGGATCTTGCTTCAAAAATGCCCCCACCCAAAAAACGCGGTGTTTTGGCTGTGGGAGGAGCGTTGCTACTAGAAAAAGCTAGCCCCCGCAGGGGGTGACGGCCCCTACTGCTACCTATTTTTGGACGATCGACTAATTCTGTATGGCGATAGACACCGCACCTTACCATATTCGTAGCGTGTTAAACAACTTTTTGCGTAAGTTTTGATCCTGTATGCTTGTCGGGGCGGATTTCGTGAGTCTCTCTGATACAAATGAGTTTACCGCGGTAAAATCCGCCCTTCCCCACGAGGTTAATTTGTACTACGAACCTGCCAGGATTTTTAGGTAAGCTTGTACTGTGTTGGACAAGCCCATTTCTAGCGCTTCTGCAATTAAAGCATGACCTATCGATACTTCTAGTATATCAGGAATAGAGCAAAATTTAGCTAAGTTTTGCAAATTTAAATCATGTCCGGCATTCACTCCCAAGCCTGCTGATTGAGCGGCTTGAGCTGCTAAGACATATTGTTGAAAAACAGATTCTACTCTACCTTCGCGAAAAGCAGTTGCATAGGGTTCCGTGTACAGTTCTACTCTGTCTGCTCCAACTTCTTTTGCTAGCGGCATGAGAGCAGCATCTGCGTCCATAAACAAGCTGACTCTGATGCCGTTGTTTTTTAATTTTTGAATGATTGGTAAGAGCCGATCGCGATTTTCGGGAATATTCCAACCGCTATCCGATGTTAGCACGTCGGGAGCGTCCGGCACTAAGGTACACTGAGCCGGTTTTACGTCGCAAACTATATCCATAAATGGCGGCTGAAACGGATTTCCTTCGATGTTGAACTCGACAGTTAGCATTTTGGCTAATTCGTAAACATCGGCAGCTTTGATGTGCCTTTCGTCGGGGCGGGGATGGACTGTAACGCCGTGAGCTCCGGCAGCAATTACTGTTTTTGCGGCTTCCGTAACGCTGGGGATACCGATGTTTCGAGAGTTTCTGAGAAGGGCGATTCTGTTGATGTTAACGCTGAGTTTTGTCACGGGATGTTAATCTTTAAGGTTGATGCTACTATATTAATCGTTTTTGGTACAAAACCTTGATCCTATTGCGGTAGTCTTAGGGTATTATCAAAGTAAAAATTAGCTTCTGCAAGCGGTAAGCTTTCTGCAAAAAAAGCCTCAGCTATTTGCTGTTTGGCAGCTAAATCTTCAAGGCTGGCGATGCAGAAAAGCGGTGCGGTGCGATCGACTATTTCGGGCGGAAAGTCTCGGCTAAAATATTTTAGTTCAAAGTCGTATCTCTGAGGACGGTAAATCATGCCCAGCAGTTCGACTAATGGTAGAAGCGTCCAGTTGTGATAGTTGCCGATCGCATCTACTAAATGTCCGCGATAAATCTCTTTTTTTACCAGAGGTTGCAGCAAATCGAAACGGATTTTAATTTCGTTGAATCTCAACTGCATTGTAGATAAATGTTTGCTTCGATCCAAAGGAGGCGGTACAATTAAATTAGCTTTGTCAAAGGCGATCGGCACTTTTCCGTGTCTCTCTATTTCCAGAAAATCGTTGCTGCTGCTGCGCCGGAAAACAGCAAAATCAATTAGCAAAAAGGGTGGAGTTTCTTTGAGCCGCCAGAAACACTGCGACTGACCGTGCCAAGCGGGTTCGGAAACTCGATATTTGAGTTCGATTTCGCCAATTTCTGCGAGGGCTTTTTCAACAATCTCAAATGTTTCTTCCACGCAGTTATCTTCAACCACAACCGCAATATCGAGGTCAGACCACTCGTCGGTGTATCCGTGGGCTGCTGAACCTCCTTGCCATAAAGCGAGAACAAAATCTAAAGGTTGTAAGGTTGAAACAATCTTTTCGAGAATGATTTGTCTCATGGAATCAAGCTATACAGTTGGTTTTCCCTGGCTTGCACAAGTTTAACAAACGATCGCAGGTTGAGATTGCTCCGCGACAGTTCTCCCAAGAGTTGCTAATGCGTCCGGTTGTGCGCTGCTGCCAAAAATTACACGGGAAGCTGCAAGGGAAAGTGGCAATCTTTGGGAAAGTGCGATCGCCCTAGAGTTGACAGAGGCATAATTAGTTGGGTTAATGCGATCCCCAGCGATTGAAAATCAATGTTGAATTCTCAAAATCAGAAACCTGCCCGCTGTCCGGTAACATGAGAAAGGATTAATTTTTAACAGCGCGGCATGGCTACTATTTGGGAACTCGACTTTTACAGCCGTCCAATCATAGACGAGCGAGAGAAAAAAAAATGGGAAGTGTTGATCTGCGAAAGCCCGCTGAATGTAGGCGACAAGGCCGAATCTCTGTTTCGCTACTCGCAATTCTGCTCCAGTTCAACCGTGAATTCCCTGTGGCTGGCGGATGCAATTAAAGATGCGATCGCCGCAGCACCGAAACCACCCGAAAAAATCCGCTTTTTCCGCCGCCAAATGGCGAACATGATTACTAAAGCCTGCGAGGAGTTGGACATTCCCGCCGCCTGCAGCCGCCGCACCCTCGCCCTCAGCCTGTGGCTGGAAGAACGGATGCAAGACGTTTATCCCGCCGAACCGGGCTATCAACCGGTTGTGAACCCGAGCGTTCAATTTGTACCCGAAACGCCAGTTGCGCTGCCGGATGCTTTAATCGGCGAAAAATGGGCGTTTGTGAGTTTGCCGATCGCAGCTTTTGACGAAATGTCCGACTGGGATATCGGATTTGGCGAAGCTTTCGGACTGCCGATGACACGCCTGGGCCCGGAAACGCAAATTCCGGGACTTATTATCTACTCGTCGAGAGCAGCAGCCCTGGCAGGTTGGATGTCGGGTTTGGAGTTGGCTTTTCTCAAATTTGACAGCGGCCCCCCCGCTAGGCTGGTATTAGATACGGGAGCTAACGATCGCTGGATTTTAGCTAATCTCAGAGACGCAGCAACTGAGAGAGAAGCGAAAGGATTTGAAGCCGCTAAAAAGCAAGCAAAAAAAGTACATTTTTTAGCAATTCAGTCGAAGCCGGAATCGGAATCTTTTGCAGGGTTTTGGCTGCTGCACGAACTAACTATTTAGTCATTAGTCATTAGTCAACAGTCATCAGTCAGCAGTTAATCTACAGTTATTTAGAAAGAGAGTTAACAGCTATATTGACTAATAACTAATGACTAATGACTGTAAAATCTTGTTCTCGCCCATTCCACCAGTTCCCCAAAAGAATCTAAATGTAGGCTCGTGCTCCCAACCCATACCCAGTAAGTCATTGCCAATTCTTTAATCGAAAATCGAAAATCGAAAATCGAAAATCGAATCGCCCATTACCAACCACAGACAACAATGACCAATGACCAATCAGCAGAACAACTGCTAGAATTAGCCACCAAAGCAGGTGCAGAAGCTGCTGAGGTATTGGAATCGCAATCGCTCTCGCGGCCGGTCTTTTTTGAAGCAAACCGCCTCAAACAGCTAGAAACCGCCCAAGCAGAAGGCATTGCCCTGCGGCTGTGGCGGGACGGGCGGCCGGGTTTGGCGGTGGCCTACGGGCCCGTGGAACCGCAAATTTTGGTGGACAGGGCGATCGCGCTTTCGCAACTCAACGAACCGGAAACCATCGAACTCGGCACCGGTGAGAAAGTTGTTTATCCCGATCGCGGAGTGTCGGTGCCGGCCGAACAGCTAGTAAACTGGGGAAAAGAGGCGATCGCGATCGTCCGCGAAGCCTATCCCGAAAGCCTCTGCACCGCCGAACTAGACTGCGAAATCGAAAGCACCCGCTTGCTGAACACCAGAGGCTTGGATTCCAGTCACACCGACACCACTCTCAGCGGTTACTTGTCAGCAGAATTAGTGCGGGGAGAAGATTTCCTCAACATTTGGGAAGGCGAAACCGAACGCGGTACCCTCGACTTAAACACCAGCGCCAAGAGGGTTTTGCAGCGTTTAGAATGGGCCAAAGATAATGTTGCTCCCGCCACGGGCCGCGTGCCGGTGCTGTTTACAGCCAAAGCAGCCGATTTACTGTGGGGGACTGTCTGTGCGGCGTTGAACGGCAAACAGGTACTCGAGGGCGCTTCGCCTTGGAACGATCGATTAGGCCAACAAGTAACATCGCCTCTTGTCACCCTCTCGCAGCAGCCGGATACCGGGCCCTATAGCTGTCCTTTTGATGACGAAGGTACTCCCACTCGGGCGATCGTCTTTATTAACAAAGGAGTGTTGCAGTTATTTTATACCGATCGCACCACCGGTCGAGCCTTGGGTAGCGGCACCACCGGCAACGGATTTCGCCCGGGTTTGGGCAGCTATCCCACGCCGAGTTTGTTCAATGTTTTGATTAAACCAGGTTCGCTTTCGCTAATCGATTTAATCGCTCAATTAGACGACGGAATTGTAGTCGATCAAATGCTTGGTGGCAGTGCCGGAATTTCCGGCGATTTTTCGATTAACGTCGATCTCGGCTACCGAGTCAAAAAAGGTCAAATAGTCGGCAGAATCAAAGACACAATGGTAGCCGGCAACGTCTACAGCGTTCTCAAACAATTGGTAGAATTGGGAGGAGACTCCGAGTGGAACGGTTCTTGCCACACACCGTCTCTAATTGTAGAGGGATTGTCCGTCATCGGCAAAAATTAAAGTCAGTTGGCAGTTGGCAGTTGGCAGTTGGCAGTTGTTAGTTGTTAGTAGTCATCAATCATCAGTTAACAGTCAACAGTCAACAGTCACCAATTCCCAATTCCCAATTTTCAATTCCCAATTCCTAATCCCCACACATACTATGCGTATTTGTTTTATCGGCGATTCTTTTGTAAACGGTACTTGCGATCCCAAATGTCTCGGTTGGACAGGACGGATTTGCGCGGCTGCTTGCGGACAAGGACACGATATTACCTACTACAATTTAGGAATCAGGGGAGAAACCAGTGCCGATATAGAAACTCGCTGGTTCAGCGAAGTTTCTTGCCGCTTACCTCACTACGGCGACGGCAGAATAGTATTTTCCTTTGGCGTCAACGACACTTACCTAGAAAATGAAAAAATTCGCATTGAAATTGAGAAATCAATTGAAAATGCGCGATATATTCTCAAGTCTGCCCAAGAAAGAGTCCCTGTTTTAATGGTAGGGCCACCGCCAGTTATCGATGCCGATCGCACAAGCCGGATTGCCAACTTATCGGAACAATTTGCTCAAGTTTGCAGCGAGTTAAACGTGCCTTATCTAGATGTTTGCACCCCCCTGCAACAATCGGAAATTTGGCAAAAAGAACTTACCGAAAACGATGGAGCCCATCCCCGCGCGGCCGGTTACGCTGAATTGGCTAAAATAGTTCACAATTGGGACGGTTGGAAAGCTTGGTTTAAAAATATCAATATATCAGATCGAGAGACAGTAATGCTGTTCCGAGCCGTCGGCAAAAAAGAAATGGAACTGATTAAAGAAAGCGATTTTCTGGCATTCCCGCCGCGCTTATCCTTTCAGCCTACTTTTTATCCGGTACTTCACAAAGCCTATGCCATACAAATCGCGCGAGATTGGAATACAAGAGATGCAGCATCGGGATATTTCGGCTATGTCACCCGCTTTCGGGTTGCGGCAGAATTCTTAAAAAGATATCCCGTTCAAAATGTGGGTAGTTCAATACAAGAAGAGTATTGGATTCCGGCAGAAGAATTGGTCGAATTTAATCGCAACATTGTCGGAAAAATTGAGATTTTTGCTGAATATCAACCGTAGAATAGAAGCAATGACAGAGGTTAAATTTTAATCAATTTGAATTTGTAAGTTTTGACTGCTACGACCCTCTCATAGATTGGGAAAGCGGAATACTACCAGCCTTGAGACAATTGCTGTCAAGTCGCGAGATAGATTTGGGTAAATCGCAGACACGAGAAAACTGGATTTGGGGCGACACTGCCGGCCTGCGGCTAGCCTGATTTAGAAGTGCCGGATTTGAAAACACTGGTGGAGGCTATAGGGTAAAAAAATCGCAGATTGATATCAAATCCGGTAGCATCGGAATTACAGCAGATTTCAGGTAAGTATCGAAGGATTTTTTGCTAAAGTTTGATCGAGCAGACAATTCTCAGGTAATCAACGCTATTTATGCCGTATATTACTATCCCTAAACAATTTAGGGAACCTTCCAGGGTCATCGCATCTCAACTTTTTTTACGGCCGAAACGCCTCGCTATTTTTGAAGCTTGTCTGATCGGTTTAATTTCAGGACTGGCTGGCGTTTTGCTCAAATCAGGAGTTGGATGGCTCGGCAGTTGGCGAGTTGCTACCTCGACAGTAATTCCAGCTTGGATATTACTGCCCAGCGTCGGTTTATGCGGCGGGTTGCTAACAGGTTTCTTGGTTGAGCGTTTTGCTCCCGAAACTGCCGGCAGCGGCATTCCTCACGTCAAAGCTGCTCTCGGCGGAGTCAATCTTTCCTTAGATTTGCGAGTAGCTGTCGCCAAACTTCTGACCACTATTTTAGCAGTTGGTTCCGGTTTAACTTTAGGCAGGCAAGGCCCAACTGTGCAAATAGGAGCATCTTTGGCCGGCTGGATAGGTCACTTGATGCCTACTTCCCCAGACTACCGCCGACAATTGATTGCTTGCGGTGCTGCTGCGGGATTGGCTGCTGGTTTCAATACTCCGATTGCAGGAGTTTTGTTTGTAGTTGAAGAACTGCTGCACGACGTTTCGGGATTGACTTTAGGGACTGCAATTATCGCTTCATTTATCGGTGCAGTTGTCTCGCAGCTTTTGGGCGGCGATAGTTTAAGTTTGAACCTTCGCGAGTACCAAAGCAGTTTTGAGGCTCAGGAAATTCCGTTTTACATACTGTTAGGAGTTTTAGCGGGATTGCTGGGAGCTTTGTTCACCAAAGGGATTGTTGCTAGCTTGCAATTTAACAGGCGATCGCTCAAATTAGCTTTGCCCGCGCGAGTGGCTCTAGCTGGCATAATCTGCGGTTCAGTAATAGCTTTTCTCCCAGAAGGTTTCCGCAACAATACGGGTTTGCGGGAGTTTTTGCTGACCGGTGAAGCAAGCGGCATAACGAGTTTAATTGCTTTTGTAGCTCACTTTTTTCTAACAATTATTTCCGCTGCTTCTGGAGCTCCGGGAGGATTGTTCTCCCCTTCCCTAGTTATGGGTTCTGCACTCGGTCACATGGTGGGCATTGTGCAGGCAGATATCCTGGGTATCGGTTTGCCGGTAACTTATGCTTTGGCGGGAATGGGAGCGTTTTTTTGCGCGGTTACTAGAGCGCCGATTACTGCGGTAGTAATTGTGTTTGAAATTACGGCGGATTTCAAATTAGTGCTGCCTTTGATGATCTGTTCTGTAGTTGCTTATTTAATGGCAGAAAAGGTAGAGAGCGGCTCGCTGTACAATCACCTTTTGGAGTTTAACGGCATTGAACTGACAAAGGCACAAGCTGCCAGCAATACTTTAAGCGACTTGTACGCAGAGGACGTGATGCAGCGCCGAGTTGAAACTCTTTCGAGTCTGCTGACTTTCGATGAAGTGATGCAGGCATTTTCGCGATCGCACCACCGAGGATTTCCAGTAGTTGAAGATGGCAAATTAGTCGGAATTGTCAGTCAAACCGATTTGGCAAATGCCAGCGAGCGCAATTTTTCCGGAGACTCGCTGCTCAAAGAATTTATGACTTTACACCCGATCGCAGTCAAAGCAAAAGATACTTTAAGCGAGGTATTGTACAGGCTCAACAACTACAATATCAGCCGCTTGCCAGTCATAGAAGGCCGCCGTTTGGTGGGAATTATTACCCGCAGCGACATTATCCGAGTGGAATCCGATCGCCTCAGCGGAGAAACAACTCAAGGCCCGCATCCAGAACCTTCCTATGTTGTCTATCAAACCAGGGCTCCGCAAGTCGGAAACGGCCGCTTATTAGTGCCGCTTTCCAACCCCCAAACAGCACCCGCTTTGCTGCGGCTGGCCGCGGCGATTGCGCGCGATCGCAATTACGAATTAGAATGCCTGCAAATCATCTTAGTACCGCGCAACAGTTCCCCCTCAGAAAGCGCCGTGCGGACAACCAAAAGCCGCCGCCTGCTGCAACAAGCCGAGCGAATTGTTCGCAATTGGAACTTGCCAGTCCACACCCAAATACGGGTAGCTCACGACGTGCCTAACGCGATTTTGGAGACAATTAGGGAGCGGCATATCGATTTAATTTTGATGGGCTGGCAAGGCGAATTTTCCACAAAAGGACGCATTTTTGGTGATGTTGTGGATACCGTAATTCGGCAAGCCGGCTGCGAGGTTATTTTGGTTAAATGGAGCGAAAAAATATTAGCAACCCGCAAGAAAAATGAGTTTTCCTCCTCTTTTAACGGGCGGAAATATGCGTCTATAGAATGGGAGTTAAAGCCCGAAGGAATTGACGGCGCAGATAATCCCGCATTGGCGATCGGCTCAGATTCATCAGCGACTCCAGAGACTGAACTTCCCCCGCCGAATTCAGACATTCCAGCGCCAGAATTGGGACTGCACACGCTGATGGGTTTGCAGCGCTGGTTGGTGCCTATTCGCGGCGGTTACAAGCAAGCTGCGGCTTTGCGGCTGCTACCTGCTTTGGTGGCTGCGAGTGCTGTACCGGAGATTAAATTGTGTCAGGTTCACCAGCCTTCTGTTGCACAACCCGATCGCCGCGAATTAAAGCAAGCGGCGGAGTTTATCCAGCGCAGGGTTAGCTGTTCGATAATAGCGACTTCGGTTTGCGCTACATCGGTTTCTGATGCTTTAATTGATTTGGCTCAGAACGATCAGTGCGATGCGATCGTTCTGGGAGCGAGCCGCGAAGGGCTGCTGAAGCAGGTGATTCAGGGGAACATCCCGGAAGCTGTGGCGCGCGGGTGCGACTGTACAGTCATTTTAGTGCGATCGGCCAATTAGCCCTTAGTTAGTTGTTATTTGTTATTTATTAGTTGTTATTTGTTGGTATTTTAGCCTTCCAGTCTTGTTCCCAGGCTCTGCCTGGAAATACATACCCGGAGGCTCTGCCTCCAATAATCAATAATCAATAACCAATAATTAATAACTAATAATTAATAACTAATAATTAATAACTAATAAATATGGTTCACTTTAACGTCGGCTTTCAACACTTTAACTCCTTCGCCGACATTACACTATCCCTGGCGAAAACTTTAGACCAGATGGGAATTCCTATTTCTGTCGAACCCTCGACAATCGCCTCTCACCTCACCCGCAATTCCACAACAGAAGAAAACCACCTGTTACAGAAGTGGATGAACACCGCACCCTCAGATTTATTTCAGATAAAATGGTCTCATTACTGGAAACCTTATTTTTTAAAAGAACTCAAGGGACATCTCAACTTAGAACTTTTTGCTATCAATTACGAATTCGCCAAAAACACTGATGATTATGATTACTGGATTTACGATGCTGTCAATAACTTATCCCACAAACTAGCCGTCAGCCAATATTCTAAAAACGTCTTAATAAAAGCTGGATGTCCGGCGAAAAACGTATCAGTCATGCCTCTAGGTTTCAATCCTTTAATCTCGCAACTCTATTTTCCCAAACCGCAAAAAAACCAAAAAGATGTAAAATATATTCTGCACATGACCAATTCTTTTGATTTGTATAGATTTGGCACGGATGTCGCCATTCAAGCTTTTTATGAAGAGTTTCAAGACAATTCCAACGTAGAGTTAATTATCAAAGATGGCGGCAAAAATCCAGAGGTTATAGTGGAACATCTCGTCAATATCCAAAAGCGCCTCGGCAAGTTAAAGCCAAAAATTGTGATAATGCCTAAATTTTATAATAAAGCAGAACTAGCTGATTTATACTTGTCAGCCGATGCTTTTTTAGCTCCGTTTCGCGGCGAGGGTTTTGCGATTAAAATTTTGGATGCCTTTGCAGCAGGTTTGCCAGTCGCTATGACTATGTACGGAGGCCCGACTGAGTACGCCAATGCTGATAACTGCTATCCCATTGCTTACGATCTCATGCCTGTCGGAAAGTGTTACGATACTGAGTATCTAAAAATTAGAAATGCTCCTCATTGGGCAGAACCAAATGTTCAGTCTGTTCGGGAACAGTTGCGAAAACTTGTTGAAGACCCAATGCGTTTTCAGGTAGCTCAAAAAGCTAAAGAGACGGCGGATTTATTTAATTGGGAAGCTGCGGCTCAAAAATTGCTAAGATTAATGCGAGAATTGTTTTAGGAGCCGAAATTATGGGACTCGAACGTAAAATGTTTAGGGGAATGTTTTCACCGGGGGAAGTGGTACGATTGAAACAGCCTTGTTTTACTCCCGGGCGATTGTTTGAGGCAGGAAAATATAACGCTGATGAGTTGCCGGATATCGCTTTTGATATGGGTTTGGTAGACCATTTGCCGCCAGTCAAAGGCAAGAGTTCAGAAAATCTCAATGCCCCGAACCCGCCATCTCAAAACCTTGAGGACTAAACTCCCGTTTGCAGTAAGGACTTTAGTCCTGGAAATTCCCGTTTGTAGTAAGGACTTCAGTTCTGAAAATCCCTGTTTGTAGTAAGAACTTTAGCCCTGAAAAATAAAATCATCAAAGACTCAAGTCCTGACTGCAAAAAAGATAAAGCCAATTTAACCATTTTGCTCTATCTGGGCAATTAACTCTTTCAAAACTTTACTAGCTTTATCATTCTCAATCTGACAAGTTCCGGCATTGTGGTGCCCGCCGCCCCCATATCTTAACATTAACTCCCCAATATTTGTTTTAGAAGTTTTGTTAAAGATTGACTTGCCAACTGCGAAAACAGTATTTTGTTGTTTCAGTCCCCACAGTGCGTGAATCGATATATTGCACTCGGGGAACAAAGCGTAAATGACAAAACGATTTCCCGCATAAATCACATCTTCGTTGCGCAAATCCAAAACAACTAAATTATTATAAACTTTGGCACAGCGCTGTATTTGCTCTTTAAATTTTTCTTCTTGATCGAAGTAGAGGTCTACTCTTTCTTTCACATCAGGAAGCTGCAAGATTTGATCGATGGTATGATTTTTGCAGTAATCGATTAACTGCATCATTAACTGATAATTGGAAACCGTAAATTCTTTAAACCTTCCCAATCCGGTTCGGGCGTCCATTATGAAGTTTAACAGCACCCATTCTTGTGGATGCAGAACCTCTTCTTTGGCAAATTGAGCGGAATCTGATTTATCAACTGCCTGCATCATCGCGTCGGAAATATCAGGAAACTTTGCTTTGCCTCCATAATATTTGTACAGAACCCTAGCTGCGGAAGCTGCATAGGGGTCGATGATGTGGTTGATTTTGATTTTCTCGTGTCTGAGAGTTTCGCTGAAATGGTGATCGAATGCTAGATGAATTCCCTCAACATAGGGTAAATTGGTGCTAATATCGTTATTTGTTATTTCGATTTTTCCATCCTGCATATCTTTAGGATGCACGAATTTAATCTCGTCGATCATATCGAGTTCTTTGAGCAAAACGGCACAGACAAGACCGTCAAAATCGCTGCGGGTGACTAATCTGTATTTTTTAGTGAGTGGCATATGCTTGTGTGATAGGCAGGGACTGACTATAAGACAATATAACTTATTACCCGATCGCTTTCCAAAATGAACGCTGACCCTTACGCTTGGATAGAGAAGTCTCTCGACACTATTCGCCGCGCCCATTGGTATCGATCGCCACAATCGATCGAGAGTTCCCCCGGGCCTGTGGTAGAATTAGCAGGCCGTCGGCTGATTAACTTTGCCAGCAACGATTATCTGGGACTTGCCGGCGATGACAGGTTAATTCAAGCGGCTATAGCTGCAACTAAGGAATTTGGTACGGGCGCGACGGGTTCGAGGTTGCTAAGCGGACACCGCGATTTGCACCGAGAGTTAGAACTGGCTATTGCTAATTTAAAACAAACTGAAGATGCTTTAGTCTTCAGTTCCGGATATTTGGCGAATTTAGGGGCGATCGTATCCGTTGTCGGCAAGCGCGATTTAATATTATCTGACAAGTACAACCATTCGAGCCTGAAAAACGGAGCCGCACTCAGCGGTGCAACTGCCCTAGAGTACAGTCACTGCAATCTTGAGGATTTAACGGCCAAGTTAGAGCAAAATCGGGCGAGATACCGCAAGTGTTTAATTATTACCGATAGCGTATTTAGTATGGATGGGGACTTGTGTCCGCTGCCGCAGTTGTTAGCTTTGGCCGGAAAATTTAACTGCATGGTATTAGTAGATGAAGCTCACGCTACAGGAGTTTTCGGTGCTAGCGGTGCCGGTTGTGCAGAACATTTCGGGTGTACGGGAACACCGCTGATGCAAGTGGGGACACTCAGCAAAGCTTTGGGAAGTCTGGGCGGCTACGTTGCGGGCTCTGCTGCTTTAATTGATTTTCTGCGTAATCGAGCTGCGAGTTGGATTTATACTACGGCATTGACGCCTGCTGACGCGGCGGCTGCTTTGGAAGCTGTAAGAATTGTACAGCAAGAACCAGAACGCCGAGTTCGGTTGCGACAAAATATCGAAACCTTCAAATATTGCGCGATTACCAATCACCAATTACCAATTACCAATTCCCTCTCCCCAATTTTCAGTCTTCCGTTAAAAGATGCAGCCGCAGCTTTAATAGCGGGCAGCAAGCTCAAGGAAATGGGTATTTTTGCTGCGGCGATTCGGCCTCCGACTGTCAGCGTCAGCCGAATTCGGATTTCGCTGATGGCAACTCACGAGCTCGCACACCTTCAGCAGTTGGTAGAGGCGCTGGAGCAAGTTTTGAGTTTTGACTAAATGTTGGGTGCGCATTGCGTCGCTTACCCTTTGAGTAAATGTTGGGTGATGGGGAGTATTTCTACTTCTGCCTTTTGCAGCTCTAGCCTTCTGCTGCTCTAGGCTTTTGCCTTCTTTGGGATTGTCAAGATATCGCTATTGACTTCTGGTCAATATTGTACAGTAGTTTGGTCTATCGGTCAACAACTGTAAATTTTTTGTAAATTTAGATACTTTTTGAAATTTAGCGCTATATTAGAGAAGTAGCAGGTACACCAAATTTAACATAAGGAACGTCCACCATGAACACAAATCGTCAAAACGTAAAAAAAGTCGCAGAAACCCACCGCGCTAACATTCACAAGCAACTGATGCACCGCATAGAAGTAGCAAGATCCAGTGGAAACCAAGATTTGGTTCGGGTGCTTGAAGAGGAAATGAGACAGCTTTAAAGAAGCTGCAACTAGAATTTGCCCGTAGTTTGGTTTAGAGGGTTGTGCGAGAAATGCAGAATTCCGGCAACCGCTACCTGTGAACTTTTGACTCCTCTGTTAGTTGGTAGAAAAAACCCCGGTTTCTTCAAGAAACCGGGGTTTTTTATTGAGAAGGAAGAATAAACAAGGAAGAGGGAACAGTCCTGGACGCCTAAACTTTATCTGTAGGGTGCGCTTCTGTCCACAGAGACTCTAGAAATAGCGCAGTGAACCATTTTTTGCGTAAGTTATGAAGTCAAAAGAAATAGGGAAGAAGGAAGAACAGGACTTACGCTGCATTCCTTCTATTTTTACACTATCTGTAGTAGTAAAGTGCGCCGAAGCGCACCCTACTAATAACTACAGGACTACGCAACTGGTTAAGGTGAGGGCGCGAGCACGCCCTCACCTTAACCGATCCGGGGCACTGACAAGTTGACAGTCGCGACTAACGACCAAACTCAAGCCAGCACGAAGGACGTACAAAAACTGTGTGCTATTCGTTGGAAAATTGAGCAATTTCCTAGGGGAATTAAGCAACTAATCGGCAGAGAGTATTGCCAGTGCCGTCAAGCTATAATTCCAATAAATCATATTGCTTACCATGAACTTGTGTGGGTTTGGCGCTCAAAAGTTTAGCCGATAAAATTCGTCAAACAATATATCAAATTAAACACGGGATGCTATCAAATTATTTAATTAATCGACTAAAAATTTCCGATGTTCAGATGTTTATTGTCTAATTTTAGGGTGCCGGTACACGGATCTGTGGCAGTTGCGTAAGTCCTGGTAATATTAAAGATGGATTGAGATAGATGTTCATGGGGTTGACTGGGAAAGGCCGCTTTGCCAAAATTTAAGAGTAGCAAAAATACTTAATACAAAAAAGTTGAACTCTATAAAGCGGAACATCGGGGTGGCGACTGCAAAATCCAAAAAATAATAGGTAAAACTGATGGCGACAGACATCCGACACCAGCCGGAAAACGGCTACCACTCAGATCCAACTCAGCCTTCCCCAAGAGAAAATCTGAATAGGCGATCGCCTATGCGTTTGGAGCGAACCCTCAGTTCCTTAGAAACTTGGGGCTTTGGCCTGACTTCTCATCTCGGTTGGCTGAGCATTGCGCCGACGCTCCAAGGCGCTCTCGGAACTGGGGCGCTTTTAGTCTGGTTGCCTGGAATGCTCGTCGGTATGATGCTGAACTTGCAAATGAAACGCTTAGGCGAGCATTGGCCAAACGTAGCCGGAGGAACGCCGAACTATACCACTCGACTGCTAAAAAACTACCCGGCTATAGGACTTTATGCAGCCCTGGGATATTACATAGGCTGGGCTTGTGGTGGGGCGTTTAACGCCATCCTACTCACAGACACGATCGCCATCAACCTGGAGCCATTGGGGATTACTTTTCCGAAGCGCCTATTGCAAATTGGATTTACAGTGCTACCCCTGATTGTGGCTTGGAGCGGCACTAGGGGGTTGAGCATCCTGCATTTATTTTTCATCATCCCGGCTATTGGATTCTTATTTACTTTTTCCGTTCAAGGGTTGGGCTGGTTAGCCTTCTCTCCAAGCAGTCCGGGCTTTTTTCCCACCACCGTGCCGAGCCTCAGCTTTTTGGACTGGGTAAAATGGTACTTCTTTGCAACGATTATAGTTTATGCCTGTGAAACGGCTGCTTCATTTGTCGCCGATAGTCGCCGTCCTGGGGAAACGCTGCGGTTTTTGAGAATCTCGACGGGTTTTATGCCTCTGACCTTTATGGGTGTTTCCTGGATCGTGATGCGATCGCCCATTACTCCAGAGATCGCCGCCAATCCGTTCTCAAGTCTCATAGTAGCAGCCCGACCTTTCTGGGGCGATTCAGCTCCCCTGCTCGTAACATTCCTAGTCTTCTCCGGCTGGCTGCTTTCTTCGACAACTTACATGTCCATCAGTCCCCGCATTTTGTATCAACTTGCCGTAGACGGAAAAATTTCCCCCGTCTTCGCTGTGGTGTCTCGACGGGGAGTTTTTGGCCCGGCCCTGATGGCTACGCTGTTTGTCAGCCTGTTGTTTCTAATTTGGGGGGACTTAGCTCATATAGTAGTCGTGGCAGGTGTTAGTTACCTGGTCTCGATTATGGCAGTCCATCTAGCACTGTGGCTGCAAAGAAAGCGGCCAGAGGTTCTGTGGCCGTGGTGGTCTCTAGGCTTCTTTATGATAGAGACGGTTGTTTTGGTTTGTGGCGGATTGGCTTGGGGGTGGCAAGATTTCATCCTGGGTCTACTGTGTCCGATCGTCTTGTGGGCAGCGGATGGGGCGATGCGACGCATAAACTTTCCCCCCTTCCATGCGGAGTGGTGGATTAAACTTTACAGGACGCAGAGCAATCGCCTGGTCGCAGATTTTGTAACGTTTCAAGTGGTAATCCTGATTTTACTGGTCTGTAGCGCTGTGGCGATCGGTTGGAGTTCTGGGATCAGATTAAACGCTAACTCTAGTGTTGGTTCTAATCTTTTGCTGGCGCTGCTTTTGTTAGTTGCTTTTGTGGCGGTGGCGATCGCCTGCTGGACGAGTTTACCTCAGGTTGTATCAATGGATGAAGCACGGGAGGGAGCAGAACAACTATTTACCATTGCCCTAGATGCGATCGTAGTGCTGGATGAAAAAGGTGTAATTCGCCAGACTAATCCCGCTGCTGAAAGCGTCTTCGGAATAGATTCTACTAGGCTAATTGGGTCTTACCTCAACAAATTTCTACCTGGATTAGCGGCTCAGCCAGAGCAGTGGCTCAGTCGCAGCGAACAAAATCTCAAGCTGCCCGATGGAGACTCGCGCATCCTGGAAGTTGCCATCTCCGACCGATTCTCTCAAGATGCTTCGACAACCAATCAGGATCTGCAAGAATATGTGGCGATCGTCCGCGATATCACCGATCGCAAGCAAGCCCAAGAAGCACTGCAAAAAGCTAATGAGGAACTAGAAATCAAAGTTGAGGAGCGTACATCTGAACTCACCCATACTGTGGAGCAATTGCAAAATGAGATTGAAGAGCGCCAGCGGATAGAAGTAAATCTCAGAGCTATGCAAAATCAGATTGTTGTCCAAGAAAAATTAGCTTCTCTGGGCAGTTTAACAGCCGGAATTGCCCACGAAATCAGGAACCCTTTAAACTTTGTCAACAATTTCTCAGAACTTTCTGCTGAATTAACCGAAGAACTGTTTGAAGAACTGGAAAATCAAGGAGAACGGTTAGAGCCAAAAACAAATGAATACATTACCGAGCTGTTAACCGATCTCAAAGGAAATCTTAAAAAAATTCATCAACACGGTCAAAGAGCTGACAAAATCGTGGGCAATATGCTGTTGCATTCGAGAGGACAAAGCGGTCATTGGGAAGCCACAGATATCAATAGTTTATTGGCCGAATATATCAATCTAGCTTATCACGGGATGCGAGCTAAAGAAACAGCTTTTAACATTACCATAGAAACCGACTATGACAATGACATTGGCCAAGTAGAGGTCGTGCCACAAGACATAGGTAGGGTGTTTCTTAACATTATTAGCAATGCTTGCTATGCAGCTCATAAAAAGCAACAAGAAATGGGGTCAGGATTTTCACCTATACTTGACGTGAAAACTCGCAATCTGGAAGGTCGGATTGAAATCCGCATTCGCGATAATGGCGCAGGTATAAAGCCAGAGGTACTCGATAAAATTTTCAATCCATTTTTTACGACAAAGCCACCAGCAGAAGGTACTGGTCTAGGTCTTTCTATCAGTCACGATGTTGTCGTCCAGCAACATCGCGGAGAACTAAAAGTAGAAACAGAAGTAGGAAATTACACAGAGTTTATCATCACATTGCCGAAAAAAACAGCAGAAATCAAGGAGTAAAAAAATGAGAGTAATGGTTGTAGACGACGAGGAAGGTATTCAGTTATTGTTCAAAATTTCGGGTAAGAATCAGTGTTAAAGATCGTGGATCGGGATGACGAGCGAGGTAAGAAAGCGACTGTTTAGTCCTTTCTTTACAAATAAACCTGTGGGTGAAGGCACTGGCTGGGGATGCTGCATCAGCTATCAGATTGTGCATAAGCACGGCGGAGATTTGAGGTGTTTATCGCAGCCAGATCGGGGTACAGAATTTGCGATCGAGATTCTCACTAGGCAGAGCGATCGGGTAGAGATGAAAGCGAGTTAAGGGGAGTTAAACAAAAAATCAGGGTAAAGCCTGGTAAAATCTAGCTCGCGATGATCGCATTTTTCCAATTTCTTTGTAATACCGGAAGTCCATAAACACCCAACGACTTAGCCGAAGCCCTTAAGGGCTTCGGCTAAAAGAACGCGAAATTAGCAAAAGCCAGAAGTCAGAAATAAAATGTAATATTTAAGAGGGATTGAGATAGATTTTCATGGTTGACTGGGAAAGGCAGCTTTGCCAAAATTTAAGAGTGGCAAAAATACTTAACAAAAAAAGTTGAACTCTCTAAAGCTGAATATCGGGGTAGCGATTGCAACATCCAAAAAATAATAGGTAAAATTGATGGCGATAGGCATCCGACACCAGCCGGAAAACGGCTACCACTCAGAACCAACTCAGCCTTTCCCAAGAGAAAATCTTAATAGCCGATCGCTCATGCGCCTCCCCCGAACCCTGACTGCCGTCGAAACATCGGGCTTTGGTCTCACCTGCCAGGCCAATTGGTTTACCCTCGCCCCAGCCATTCAAGCAGCGATTGGGCCTAACGCCATTTTCGTCTGGTTGCCCGGTATCATCATCGGCATGATGATCAACCTACAGGTGAAACGCATCGGGGAGTATTTTCCAGAAATGGCTGGGGGAACGCCCAACTATACCACTCGAATGCTGAAAAATTATCCGGGTCTGGGAAGCTATGTAGCGATCGGATACTTTTTAAGCTGGCTAGCAACACTTCCGATTTCTGCGCTCGTCATCACGCAACTCATCAAAGTCAACCTTGATAGTTTAGGTGTTAGCTGTCCCGAAGCTTTACTGGCTGTTAGCTTCACCCTTCTCCCCTTCATTTTGACATTCAGCGGCACTCGCGCCTTAAGTATTCTCCACGCCTTTTTTGTGCTGCCGACAGTCGGCGTATTATTAATTTTTTCTATTTACGGTCTGTTTTGGTTAGCTTTTTCCCCAGACAGTCCCGGCTTTTTCCCCACCACTTGGCCGCTATTCACCTTTATCGACTGGGCTAAGTGGTTTTACTTTGGTACATACATCTACTACTGCTGTGACTCAGCCGCCTGTTTTGTAGCCGATAGCCGCAACCCTACTAAAACCTTGGAGTTTCTCAAAATTTCCGCACTGGCAATGCTGCCTATTATTTTAGGAGGTTCCTGGGTATTGATGCGCTTGGCCACCGACCCCGGTCTGAAAGATGACGTATTCTTGAATGTATTAGCGGCCTGTCAGGTATTATGGGGGCCCTGGGTTCCCCCCCTGGTCACCTTTCTAGTCGTCGGTACCGGTCTTCTGAGTTGCGCCACCATAGTTTCCAACTGCCCCCGGATGTTATACCAACTTGCCGTAGATGGACATATTTCGCCAACATTCGCAGTTGTATCCCGACGGGGCGTATTTGGATTTGGACTCGTCCTGGTTTTGGTTCTCAGTTTAATCTGTCTAGCTTGGGGAAATATACCTCGGCTGGTGGCGATTACTAATGTTGGCTTTGTTGTCTGCCTGACGATGTTCCATCTGTCACTATGGCTGCGACGGGGTAGGCCAGAAGTTCGGTGGCCTTGGTGGTCGCTAGCCTTCTTCGTACTAGATGTGGTGGTTCTAGTAGTGGGAGGCTTGGCTTGGGGCTGGGAAGATTTTATCATTGGGTTGTTTTTTCCCCTTGCCGTTTTAGCAGTCGATGCAGGGATGAGTCGCATTGCCTTTGCCCCCTTCCATCCGTCGTGGTGGATTCAGCGTTACCGCAATAGTAGCAAGGTTAAAATCCCAGATTTTGTAGCGTCTCAGGTTGTAGTTTTGATCTTGCTGATCGTCAGCGCCGTTGCGATCGGCTGGATTTTTTGCCTCAAATTATATGCTAATTCCAGTGTTGGTTTGAATTTATTGGTAGTGCTACTCCTGACAGTTGCTTTTGTGGGGGTGGCCGTTGCCTGCTGGACAAGCTTACCCCAAGTCATCTCAATGGACGAAGCAAGAGAGGGAGCAGAACAGCTTTTTACAATTGCCCTAGATGCTATTGTAGTGCTGGATGAAAATGGTGTAATTCGTCAGACTAATCCCGCTGCCGAAAGTGTCTTCGGCATAGGTGCTACTGGGCTAATTGGGTCTTACCTGAACAAATTACTACCTGGATTAGCGGCTCAGCCAGAGCAGTGGCTCAGTCGCAGCGAACAAAATCTCAAGCTGCCCGATGGAGACTCGCGCATCCTGGAAGTTGCCATCTCCGACCGATTCTCTCAAGATGCTTCGACAACCAATCAGGATCTGCAAGAATATGTGGCGATCGTCCGCGATATCACCGATCGCAAGCAAGCCCAAGAAGCACTGCAAAAAGCTAATGAGGAACTAGAAATCAAAGTTGAGGAGCGTACATCTGAACTCACCCATACTGTGGAGCAATTGCAAAATGAGATTGAAGAGCGCCAGCGGATAGAAGTAAATCTCAGAGCTATGCAAAATCAGATTGTTGTCCAAGAAAAACTAGCTTCTCTGGGCAGTTTAACAGCAGGGATTGCCCACGAAATCAGAAATCCCTTAAATTTTGTCAACAATTTCTCAGAACTTTCTGCTGAATTAACCGAAGAACTGTTTGAAAAAATTGAAAATCAAGCAGAACGTTTAGATCCTGAAACCAGTGAGGATATTGCCGAGCTATTAACCGACCTCACAGCTAATCTTAAAAAAATCAATCAACACGGTCAAAGAGCCGACAAAATCGTTGGCAATATGCTGTTGCATTCGAGAGGACAAAGCGGTCATTGGGAAGCCACAGATATCAATAGTTTATTGGCCGAATATATCAATCTAGCCTATCACGGGATGCGAGCCAAGGAAGCTAATTTTAACATTACCATAGAAACTGACTATGACAATGACATTGGCCAAGTAGAGGTCGTGCCACAAGACATAGGTAGGGTTTTTCTTAACATTATTAGCAATGCTTGCTATGCAGCTCATAAAAAGCAAGAAGAAATGGGGTCAGGATTTTCACCTATACTTGACGTGAAAACTCGAAATCTGGAAGGTCAGATTGAAATCCGCATTCGCGATAATGGCGCAGGTATAAAGCCAGAGATCCTCGATAAAATTTTTAATCCATTTTTTACGACAAAGCCACCGGCAGAAGGTACTGGTCTAGGTCTTTCTATCAGTCAGGATGTTGTCGTCCAGCAACATCGCGGAGAACTAAAAGTCGAAACAGAAGTAGGAAATTACACAGAGTTTATCATCACATTGCCGAAAAAAACAGCAGAAATTCAGGAGTAAAAGAATGAAAGTAATGGTTGTAGACGACGAGGAAGATATTCAGTCTTTGTTTACTCAAAAATTTAGAAAAGAAATCAAATCAGGGCAAATTAAATTTTATTTTGCCCTGTCAGCAGAGGCTGCATTAGACTACTTAGAAAACAATAAAGAAGCGTCGATTGTTTTGATTTTGTCTGATATTAATATGCCAGGAATGAATGGGATAGAACTGCTCAGAATTATCAAAGAAAAGTTTCCCGATCTAAAAGTTTTTATGATTACCGCTTATGGAGATGAAAGAAATTACCAAACCGCAATCGCTTATGGAGCTGATGACTATATTACTAAACCTGTTAATTTTGAGAGCCTGAAAAATAAAATAATCAATTTGGAGTAAATTCACAATAAAACATAATTGGTAATTGGTAATTGGTAATTGGTACCTTCCCATCCTCTCCTTCTGCCTTCAGGGTCCTACTAGCAACTGAGAGACTAATATGTCAGTAAAAATACTGTTTGTAGATGACGAAGAAAATTTAGAGTATGTAATTTCCCAGGTATTTAGAAAAAATATCCGCACGGAAGGATGGCAGATTTTTTTTGCTCGTAATGGTTTAGAAGCGCTGGAAAAATTGAAAGAACACCTGGATCTGGATATAGTATTGACCGACCTTAATATGCCTGAAATGGATGGCCTGACTTTACTATCTAGACTTAATCAAATAGACCTACCGCTGAAAACAATAGTTATATCAGCCTATAGCGACATGGAAAATATCAGAAATGCCATGAACTTAGGTGCCTTTGACTTTCTAACCAAGCCGATAGATTTGGAGGATTTAAAGATTACCATCAACAAAACGCTGCGTGACGTGCAACACTTAAAAGAAAACCAGCGCTTGCGGGAATCAGAAGCTCGCGCTAGAGAACAAGCTCAGGATTTACAACAAGGTCTGCAAGAGCTAAAAAAGACCCAAGCTCAACTAATTCAGACCGCAAAAATGTCTTCTTTGGGTCAACTGGTTGCGGGAATTGCTCATGAAATTAACAACCCTGCTAGCTTTATCTATGGCAATATTAGCCACGTCAGTGATTATATCCACAACCTAACCCACCTGCTAAATCTCTATCAGCAGCAGTACGACCCACCCACTTCTGAGATTGAAGCTGAAATCAAAGCCATAGATTTAGAATTTATGATAGCAGATTTATCCCAAACTCTGGCTTCGATGAAATGTGGTGTTAACCGCATTCACAAGATTGTTTTGTCTTTGCGTAACTTCTCAAGGCTGGATGAAGCTAACATAAAGTCTGTTGATATTCACGAAGGGATCAAAAGCAGCCTGCTGATTTTGGATAACCGACTTCAAACAACGAGAACGCGTCCAGAGATTCAAGTGTTTGAGGAGTACAGCCATCTGCCTTTGGTAGAATGCTATGCTGGAGAACTAAATCAGGTGTTTATTAACATTCTTTCTAATGCGATTGATGCTTTGAATGAGTACAATAAACAACGGTCACTAGATGAGAACTCGGCTCTCCAGAGCGCCATTAGTATTCGCACTGTTCTGCTAGAGGAAAGTTCCCGTGTCGTCATTCAAATTCGGGACAATGGGCTGGGAATGACCGCAGACGTGAAAGACCGTATTTATGAACCTTTTTTTACTACTAAGCCTGTAGGTCAGGGTACTGGTTTGGGTCTCTATATCAGCTACCAAATTATAGTGGAAAAGCATGGCGGCACATTGAAGTGTGTTTCAGAGATGGGGGAGGGAGCGGAGTTCTGGATAGAAATTCCAATCACACAAACTAAGGCTGAATTCGACCTTATCTAATCAATCGCCCTCTACCAAACTCAGAGCCTATTACAGCCCTTAGGTTTGCCATTGTAGAAATCAGCCTTTTCATGACTCTTGCAATAATAATATATAATAGAACTTAAAGTATATAAATATTACTCGGATAAGTTAATCAATGCAAGGGGCAAAAAATGTCGCATCCGACCGAAAAATATCGCAATATGTCAGCAAAAATACTGTTTGTGGATGACGAGCCAGATTTAGAATCTCTAATTTCCCAGAAATTTAGAAAAAAGATCCGTGCGGAAGAATACCAGGTTTTTTTTGCGTATAATGGCGTAGAAGCGCTGGCAAAGTTACAAGAACAACCGGATATAGACATTGTGCTGACTGACATTAATATGCCAGTTATGGATGGGATCGTTTTGTTAGGGAAACTTAATCAGATAGCTTCCCTAGTCAAAACAATAGTTATATCGGCTTATGGCGACTTAGGAAATATTAGAAAGGCGATGAACGCCGGAGCCTTTGATTTTTTGACTAAGCCTATAAATTTTCAGGATTTAGAAATTACAATTAACAAAACATTGTCCCACGTACAACAGCTAAAGGAAAACGAGCGCTCCCGCCAAGAAAGAGAGGAGAAATTGCAGCAATCGGAAGCGCGAGAGCGAGAAAAAGCTATTCAACTAGAAATTGCACTCCAAAATTTACAGCGCACCCAAGCTCAGCTTATTCAGACTGAGAAAATGTCTAGCTTAGGACAACTCATTGCAGGTATTGCCCACGAAATTAATAATCCCGTTAATTTTATCTATGGCAATTTAACTTATGTCAATGAGTATACTCAGCAGCTATTGGGTTTAATAAACCTTTACGAGCAGCACGGTGCCCACAATCACCCTGAAATCGAAGTTTTAATTAAAAACATAGAGCTAGAATTTATCCGAGAAGATCTGCCGAAAATGCTATCTTCGATGAAAATAGGGGCTGAACGTATCCGTCAGATTGTGCTGACGTTGCGGAACTTCTCGCGGCTTGACGAAGCTGAGATGAAACCCGTTAATATTCACGATGGCATCGACAGCACTATAGTCATTTTGCAGAGTCGGCTCAAGCCTAAGCCGGATTATCCACCTATTCAAATTATTCAAGAATACGGAGATTTGCCAAAAATAGAATGTTATGCCTCTCAGTTGAATCAGGTATTTATGAATTTGCTGAGCAATGCCATTGATGGCTTGAATTACTATGACAAAAAACGCAGCCTGGAGCAAATAAAAAAAGATCCTAGTACGATTACAATTCGTACTTCTATGCTGAATGACGATTGGGTAAGAATCAGTGTTAAAGACAATGGGCTGGGGATAACAAGTGAGGTAAGAACGCATCTGTTTAGTCCTTTCTTCACAACTAAACCTGTGGGTCAAGGAACTGGTTTGGGATTATCTATTAGCTATCAGATTGTGGTGGATAAGCACGGCGGAGATTTGAGATGTTTATCGCAGCCAGCAGATAGGGGTGCAGAATTTGTGATTGAGATTCCCATTAGGCAACGCGCTCAGGTAAAGAGGGAGGCCACTTAAGGAGAATTCAACAAAAAATCAGGGTAAAGCTTGGTAGAATCTAGATCGCGATCGCACTTTCCCAATTTCTGTGTAATTTATGAAGTCTCCCAAACACCAAACGACCTAGCTGAAGCCCTCGAAAGTAGATTTTGAGTCGTGGGTCAACTTGTCAGTTTTCCGGACTGGTTAAGGCGAGGCGTGAGGGCGCGAACACGCCTTCACCATGTGCCAGTTGCGTAAGTTTTGAACTAATAATTAATGACTAATCACTAATGATTATCTTCCTCCGACGACGACATTTTTAATCCGCAAATGGGGGCCGCCGACGCTTACGGGTAAACCGCTCTGGCCGCCTTTACCGCAACCGCCGTAGGCATAAACCGAGTCGTTTCCTATCGACTCAATATCTTTTAACGTCTGAAATACATTGCCACTTAAAGTGACATCGCTAACAGGTTCAGCCAATTTGCCGTCGCGAATCATAAACCCTTGAGCCGCTGCAAAGGTAAACATTTCGCCGTTGGTTTGTCCTCCCAACATCCGCACTGCATACACTCCTTCGTCAATGTCGGCAACCATTTCGTCAAAAGAATGTTCGCCAGACTCGATCGCAGTATTAGTCATCCGCACCAAAGGCATAAAAGTAGCACTCAAAGCCCGGGCATTTCCTGTCGGACTTTCGCCCATTTTGCCCGCAGTCTCGCGATTGTGCATTCGAGTCGTTAAAACTCCATTTTTAATTAAATGCTTGCACTGAGCCGGCACGCCTTCGTCGTCGTATTTCAAAGTTCCCGGCAATCCCGGCACAGTTGCGTCGTCAATTACATTCAATTGTTCGATCGCCACCGGCTTGCCCAAAGTCAACAATTCCTGCATTTTCGGGTTTTCGTAAATGCCGTCTGCTTCCGACAAATGCCCGAAAGCTTCGTGAATAAAAACCCCCGACAAATAAGGGTCTAAAATCACCGGATACTGGCCGCCTTTCACCGACTTTGCCTCTAGTTGGCCCACTGCTCGAACGGCAGCACTCTTAACACGATCTTCAATATTTGTCAAGACATCGTAATCCGATCGCGAGTGAATCGACTCAAACCCTTGGCGGACGACACCGCCCTCGCCGCGGGCGATCGCCCCGAAACGCCCCGTCACGTCCAAGCGCTCTTGAGCGATGCAAGTGCCTTGAGAATTCACAAAATAAGTAATCCCGAATCTGTCGCTGTAACCAGCCATTGTCGTCTGAATTCGCGGGTCGTAATCTAACAGCAACTGGTTGTAAGATTCGAGCAATTTTCGCTTTTCGGCTAGAGTAATAGAGCGCGGATCGCGACCCAATTCCACCGCTACATAATCTTGAATCGGGGTGACATCTGCTAGTAGAGTTTTTTCGCTACCAACCAAACGAGACTGCACTACAGCTTCTTCAATGCGATCTTTTAACTCAGCTAAACCGTTAAAAGTTACAAAACTCCAGCCGCCTTTGTGACAGGCGCGGATGCCGCCGGCGAGACTGAAACTGCGGTTGACAGCATCTAACTGAGGGCCGCGAAAACTAATCGCAGTTGACTCGCTTTGTTCGAGGCGAACTTCCAGATAATCCACGCGATCGCGGTAAGGTGCGATCGCTTCCATCAACTGTTCTTGCATCAAATTGCCCCTATGAATGATTCGGCGTAGCGCTGAAAAAAATTATTGCTAACTATATTTTAGCTAATAATTCCCGTCTTTCGGGTACGCGCTCCCCCACCGCTGTGGTACGGCAGCGCGCACCCTACCCGATAAATGGCGAGTCAGTCGATTTTAGATTTTAGATTTTAGATTTTAGATTTTAGATCGATCCCGTCCTGAGTCTGCTAAGGAATGAATCCGGGGACTTATGACCACATTACTTTCGGTCAGTCGATTTGATATTTAAAACTTTGTCTATAGAATTGAGGATTAGAGGTTTACAGATCGCCGGCGTTCGGCGGGCGTCCTAGAACAAAAAAAACTCGCGCCGGCTTGCGAAAAGCCCGGTATCCCGGAAATCTTGCATCTGCCTATAAAAATGGAACTAAACTAAATCTATCTAAAGACGTAAAGATCTACCTTAACCGCCGGCAGATGGAATACTTTAAGATTAAAAAATTTCAAATTTTACCCTATTTAGCAGCAATTTCGGCATCAGTAGCCATTTTGATCGGAGTTGGTATTTTAGATCGATCGGAACAACAGCGGTTTTGTCAGTACAACCGCGCTAGCACCCTCGATCGGCTCAGCACAGTCCGTTCTAAGCTGGAAAGCTCTTTGAATTCCCGGCTGTTTTTGATGCGGGGTTTGGGGGCTTACCTTTCCAACAACCCAAATATCACCGAAGCCGAGTTTGCAGCGACGGCGAGAATTCTGATGGCACAGCAACCGGGCATTCGCGCCATAACTTTAGTTAAAGGCACGACGGTCGCTTACATTTATCCGCGGGACGGAAATGAATCGGCGATCGGCGTTGACTTGACGGCGCTACCCGAACAGCGGGAAATGGTCGAAGATGTCATCAACACCAGAAAAACTTTGCTGGCCGGGCCCGTGAAATTATTGGAGGGGGACGAGACGTTTATCAGCCGATCGCCGATTTTTCTCACACCCTCCGGCGCCGAGCCCGAAACAGGAGTTTACTGGGGCTTGACAGGCCTGATCCTCGACAAAAACTCCCTAATTGAGGAAGCGGGACTCAACGACTCCTCAGCGAAGCTGCAATACGCTTTGCGGGGCAAAGACGGGAGGGGAGCATCCGGCGCAGTATTTTTCGGTGACGAGTCAATTTTTCAGGACAATCCCGTGGTGCTGGAAGTGACTTTGCCCAACGGTTCCTGGCAGTTGGCAGCAATTCCGGCAGGAGGATGGCCTGCGAATTCGCCGTTTCGGGGGTGGCTGCTCTTTGGAGGCGACTTGCTGGCACTTTTGAGCGGGGTGGGGGTTTTTAGCTGGGTGTACAGCCGTGCGAAACTGCGTTCAAGCGAAGCTAAGTACCGACAACTTGTTGAGAATGCTAACAGCATTATTGTGCAGTTAGACAGTGAAGGCAAGATTACTTTTTTTAACGAGTTTGGTGAAGCTTTTTTCGGGTATTCAGAAGCAGAAATCATCGGCAAAAGTGCGATCGGCACAATTATACCGAAAACAGATTTCTCCGAGAGTGACCTCGCGGCAATGATTCGAGATTTTTTGGCACAGCCGGAAAAATACTTCCAACACGAAAAGGAAAACATCCGCAGCAATGGAGAAAGGGTGTGGATAGCGTGGACAAATAAACCTTTACTAGATGCGAATGGAAATTTGGCAGGACTGCTTTGTATCGGGACGGATATTAGCGATCGCAAACAAGCTGAAATCGCCCTTCAAGCTTCGGAATCGGAACTTCGAGCTTTGTTCGCTGCCATGAACGACGTAATTTTTGTCATTGATATTGAGGGCCGTTATCTGAAAATTGCTCCCACAAATCCCGAACTTTTATACAAACCGTCGGCGGAACTTATAAACAAAACTCTGCACGATATCCTGCCACCAGAAACAGCCGATTTTTTCCTCAGTCAAATTCAACTTACCGCCGATACAAAACAAACCCATTCCATAGAATACAGCCTGCAAATTGACCACCAAGAAGTTTGGTTTGTCGCTAACATTTCTCCTATGCAGGAAAACACTTTTATTTGGATAGCCCGCGACATTACAGAGCGCAAGCAAGCTGAAAATTGGTTAACCGGTCAGAAACAAATTTTAGAAATGATTGCTAAGGGCGCAACTCTTGGCGAGACTTTAAATACTTTAGTTAAAATTATCGAGCAGCAATCTAGAGATGTCATGGGTTCGATATTACTTATAGCTCCCGATGGCAAACATTTACTTCACGGAGCCGCGCCCAGTTTGCCCGACAGCTACAATGCTGCTATTCATGGCATAGCCATCGGCCCGGATGTCGGTTCCTGCGGCACTGCTGCCTTTAGTCGCCAACAGGTAATCGTTACAGATATTGCCAGCGATCCTTTGTGGAAAAATTTTCGAGATTTAGCCTTGAGTTTTGGACTGAGAGCTTGCTTTTCTACTCCTATTTTCTCATCTCAGGGTCAAGTTTTGGGAACTTTTGGAATGTATTATCCCCAACCGCGCTACCCCCAAAAAATTGAGTTGCAATTGATAGAAGCGATTATTAATTTATCAGGAATTGCGATCGAACGCAAACAGGCAGAAGAAAGTCTCAAACAACTCAATCAAGAGCTAGAAAATAGAGTCAAACAGAGAACTGCTCAATTGATGCAAACTGAAGAACGCTGGCAGTTAGCACTCAAAGGCAACAATGACGGAATTTGGGACTGGAACTTGCAAACAGGGGAAGTGTTCTTGTCCGAGCGATTTAAGGAAATCACCGGATACGAAAACAGCTCAATTCTAGATTACTTGGACGAATGGAAAAGGGGCACGCATCCCGAGGATTTAGCCTTAGTAATGCAAGCTCTCCAAGACCATTTAAACAAGAAAACGCCGCATTACATCACCGAATACCGCTGCTGGTGCTATAACAGCGCCTACAAATGGATACTCAGTCGGGGACAAGCTTTGTGGGACGCATCTGGAAAAGCAGTCCGCATGGTTGGTTCAATTACTGACATTACGGAGCGAAAACAAGCAGAGGAAGCACTGCGGGAAAGTGAGGCAAGATTCCAAAAGCTGTCTGCTAATTTGCCGGGAATCATTTATCAATGTTTGTTGCGTGCAGATGGCTCTGTTAGTTTCCCTTACATGAGTCCTGCTTCCCTAGAAATGTTTGAGTTAGAACCAGAAGCTGTTCTGCAAAATTCGGCTTTGCTAACAGATTTGGTTCATCCCGACGAGCGCCAAAATTACTACGAATCTATTGCTATTTCAGCGCAAACTTTGCAACCTTGGCACTGGGAAGGACGGCTGGTGCTGCCTTCGGGCGAGGTTCGCTGGTTTCAGACAAATTCGCGTCCTGAAGCTAAAGAAAACGGCGATATTCTTTGGGACGGCATCACCATTGATGTTACCCATCGCAAACAAGCTGAATTAGCTTTGCAAGAAAGCCAGCAGTTCATTAAAAAAGTAGCCGATGCTACTCCCGGTATTTTGTATCTCTACGACTTGGAAGAACAGCGAAATATCTACACTAATACTTCAATGTTCGCGCTTTTGGGCTATACCAACGACGAAATTACAGCGATGGATTCGTCACTCATGCCTCAGTTAATACACCCTGAAGATTTCCATAAAATTGTGAAACATCACGCGAGCTTTGCAGGAATTGAAGATGGCGAAACTAGGGAAATTGAGTACCGGATACGGGCAGCAGACGGTCAAATTATGTGGCTGCAAAGTCGGGATAGTATTTTTAGCAGGAATGCTGACGGTCAGGCTAAGGTAATAATTGGAGTTTCCCAGGATATTACGACTCGCAAGCAAGCAGAGGAAGCACTGCGACAAAGCGAGGGACGAGAAAGAGAAAAAGCTCGAGATTTAGAGTCAGCGCTGCTAGAATTGCAATCTACTCAAACTCAGCTCATTCAAACTGAAAAAATGTCTTCTTTGGGGCAATTAGTTGCCGGCATCGCTCACGAAATTAATAATCCCGTTAACTTCATTCACGCTAACATTGATTATCTCAACCAGTATACAAAAGAGTTGCTCGATCTGGTGACTCTTTACGAACAGGAGTATCCCGAACCAAATTCAAAAATTGTCGATCGCATTCAAGAGATAGATTTGGATTTCATGGCTGAGGATTTAAGAAAACTCGTGGGTTCTATGCAGGTAGGAACCGAGCGCATCCGGCAAATTGTTTTGTCCCTCAGGAATTTCTCGCGGCTGGACGAATCGGCAATGAAGCCGGTCGATATTCACGCGGGAATTGAAAGCACTTTGTTAATTTTGCAGCACCGCTTGAAGAGTCGGGACAGCCGCCCGGAAATTGAAATAATTAAGGAGTTCGGGAAACTGCCGCCGGTAGAGTGCTATCCGAGCCAACTGAATCAGGTGTTTATGAATATTATTGCTAATGGAATTGATGCTATTGAAGAACGATATCAAAAGTTATCGGTTCCACCATCGCAGATCGAGAACGGCCGGATTGTTATTTTCACTGGTGTAACGGCCCAGAAGACTGCGATCGTGGAAATTTCGGACAACGGTACGGGCATTCCCGAGGCGATAGTCGATCGCATTTTTAACCCGTTTTTTACTACAAAAGCTGTGGGAAAAGGAACGGGTTTAGGAATGTCTATCGCGCACTCGATTGTGGTGGAAAAGCACAATGGCAAGATAGAGTGTATTTCGTCCATAGGATGCGGAACGACTTTTAGGATTCAGATTCCGATCGACAAAGTGTATAAGTAGTAGCGTGCGTCAGTCGATTTTAGATTTTAGATTTTAGATTTTAGATTGACTCCACAGTGCTAGGGTGCGTCAGTCGATTTTAGATTTTAGATTTTAGATTTTAGATTGACTCCACAGTGGTAGGGTGCGTCAGTCGATTTTAGATTTTAGATTTTAGATTTTAGATTGACTCGACAGTGCTAGGGTGCGTCAGTCGATTTTAGATTTTAGATTTTAGATTTTAGATTGACTCGACAGTGCTAGGGTGCGTCAGCAGTTCTTGATTTTCAGGCGCGGGCGTGGAGTCATAAGCTGACGCACCCTACAAGTTAACGACTAAGATAGATTGAAGCTGCATCAAACCTTTAATTGTATAAAAATTGACATGATGGGATTAATCCTGGAAGCGCTGGAAGCAATGGGACACAATGTCCGCTGGATGTCTTGGAATTTGTTTTTGGCTTTAGTACCGCTGGGCCTGAGTTTTTTGCTGTTCCGCAAACCCCGATCGCGCTGGCTGCTGTGGGGTACGGCCTTTCTCCTGGGCGCTACTTTTTTGCCCAGCACGCGCCACGTTTTGGCCTATCTGAAGCACATTGTGCAAGATGTGGGCAAAACTTACGTTTTGGGGGCGATCGTGATTACGCTGGCACTGATGGCTTTAGACATCTGGGTACTGCGGCAGCGCGGAGTTCGCTCTCTCCGCTGGTGGGGCGGTTTTTTGGCGTCGATCGCCTTTTTGCCCAATGCGCCCTACGTTTTAACTGATATCATTCACCTGATCGAGCAGATTAAAGAGGGGTACTCGGCGTGGACTGTGGCTCTAGCTTTGATCCCGCAGTATCTGGTGTTTATGCTGCTCGGGTTTGGGGCTTACGTGCTGTCGGTGATGAATTTGGGTTACTATTTGAAGCAACAGGGTTGGAGTAAATTTATCCTGGCAACGGAGATAACTATACACGCACTTTCGGCGATCGGGATTTATTTAGGGCGATTTATACGCTTCAACAGTTGGGACATTCTGACTAACCCCGATGCGCTGGTTAACACCGTAATGAACGATTTGATTGGCAAGCGTCCGGTTTTAGTAATGGCTGTAACTTTTGTAGTAATTGCTGTTTTGTATTGGGTAATGAAACAAGTAATTTTAGGGATGAGCCAGCGGTTTTACAGCAGCCAATCGCAGTCGGAGTTAGCCGGCGACAGCGCGACTTCTTCCAGCTAGATAGATTTGAGATTTGAGATTTGCTACACAACTAACGTCCCAACTTTTTTATCTCCTGACCTAATTTCTCTGCAAATATAGCAACGGGTCTGACGATGAAAACGTTCTTAATTGTTAAAACTTTTGGTTTTATTGTCTTGGGCATAAGTGCCTTCAGACCCGACTACCGAAAGACTCAGGCTATATCAGTCTTTCGGTAATGCCATTTTTTTACCTGAACTCTTGAATAAATTACTGCCACAATGGGTAATAAAACTTGATATGTTAGAAAAGTCGAAGTAGTTCTGTAAAAAGCAAAGATGAATCGATTTGACCGTCAGTTGTGGCAGAGATTTATTGCGATCGCTCAGCCTTACTTTTATCCTTTAGAGCCTGGGGGCGGCAGAATCTTTTTAGGATTAGTGGCGCTGTTGTTGCTATTTCTGTTCGCTGCGATGTTTGTGGCTGTCAGTGTTGTCAGTTTGGCTGCTCAAGCCTTTTTTCCAGAGGCTTTTAACGGGGTTGCGGCTGGCTTAGCTACTTTGATCAAAGGAATTATCTACTCACCGACAATTGCGATCGTTGGTTTAATGCTAATACTCCCGCTGGCTGCTTTTGTCTTTTTCAGAAGCAAGTTGATACCGCGCTGGAAGCAGTGGATAATGTTAGCTCTGCTGCTATTTTTGTCGCTGTCTGTTAGCGGAATTAACGTAGTCATTAGCTATATTAGTAATTTTTTCACGACAGCGCTGGCTGAAAAAGATCAGATTACTTTTTGGCGGTTTATGTGGGTTTATGCTGGAGTTTTTATTATCGGTACCCCGATAGTTGTTATTTACGGGTATACCCAAGATAAACTGGGATTGTACTGGCGAGAGTGGATGACTGATAGTTTCCTGGGTAGTTATTTTCAAAACCGCGCTTATTACGAAATCAATTCTCAAAAGGAAATCGACAATCCCGACCAGCGGATTGCTGAAGATATCAAATCATTCACTAGCACGAGTTTAGATTTTTTGCTCCTGATGTTGGGAGCAGTTATCGATATTATTTCTTTTACAGGCATTCTGTGGTCTATTTCCAAAGGTCTTTCGATCGGACTAATTATTTATGCTGTCTTTGGCACGACAGTCATGATAATTTTTGGCAAAAGGTTGATATTTTTGAACTTCAATCAGCTCTCCAAAGAGGCTGACTTTCGCTATGGATTGGTTCACATTCGGGACAATGCAGAATCAATTGCTTTTTACCGGGGAGAAGCACAGGAATCTGCTCAGGTAAAACACCGATTTTTACAAGCTGTTCGGAACTTTAATTTGCTAATTGGTTGGCAGCGGAATCTGGGATATTTTAGAGTTGGCTATAGATATGCAACTTATATTATACCCTCTTTATTCCTGGCTTCTATCTACTTTGCAGGTGAGATCAGATACGGCGATATTACTCAAGCTGAATTTGCTTTCCGTCAGGTTTCAGAAGCATTTTCTTTGGTTGTATATAGGATTGAAAGCTTGAGTTTATTTGCAGCGGGCATTAATCGTTTAGCCACGTTTAATGAGTCTCTAAGAAATGAAAAAAGTGCTGTACAACTAGACTTCAGAACAATCGATACAGTTATAAGTTCTCAGTTGACATTGGAACACGTTACTTTAGATACTCCGAAGCAGCAAAAGACTTTGATTAGGGATTTGTCGGTAGCGGTGTCGCCAGGGGAAGGACTGTTAATTGTCGGTCAAAGCGGTGCTGGGAAGAGTTCTTTGCTGCGAGCAATTGCGGGTTTGTGGGACTCGGGAACGGGTCGTTTGGCGCGGCCGGAACTCGGAAAAATGCTGTTTTTGCCGCAGCGTCCTTATATGATTTTGGGTAGTTTGCGATCGCAACTTATCTATCCCAACACCAGCAGCGAGATTGATGAGGAAAAATTGCGCCGCGTTTTGGCATCAGTAAACTTAGCAGATTTGCCGGACAGATTGGGCGGTTTTGATGCGGATTTAGATTGGGCTGAGATTTTGTCGCTGGGAGAACAGCAGCGTTTAGCTTTTGCTAGATTGTTGTTGACGGAACCGCCATATGCTATTTTGGATGAGGCGACAAGTGCTTTGGATTTGAAGAACGAGCAACATTTATACGAGCAGTTGCAAGCCACTAAAACTACGTTTGTGAGTGTCGGCCACCGATTGAGTTTAGTGAAATATCACCACCAGGTTTTGGAACTTTTGGGCGATGGGAGTTGGCGGCTGGTTTCGACGGAAGAATACCGCGCTAGTGCGAAGGTTTTTGACTGATAAAGCGCTGCTTTCATGAATTGTGAATTTACCCGGTTGTTGGTTCGCGGTGGGTGGTGGCGCGGTTAGATTTATAGTTTGGTTCTACAGATTAATCGCCGCGCCTCCACCCACCCGACAATAGGTTCTACGGGTACGATCGCAGCAACAATTAATGCCGATCGATTCCCGGTTACTCCTACCCTTTTAAATTAAAGAATTAAAAAATTGAAGAATTGCGAATCACTGATTATGTATGGGTTTGGATCGCGGGCCTACAGTTGCATTCTTTGTTGAAACTGGTATCACAATCGATAATTGAGTATAAATATCTAAAACTGCCCAAACAGCAAAAAGCAAGCTGAACGTTTGCAGGTTCGATTCAATTGCTCGCCCGCGAGAACTCACATAATATAATAGAAGATAGATTTTTTTAGTATAGGCGAGATTCTTACCTTGACTACTCCGATTCCTCAAAACTTTGTGCAAACGATCGCCAAACAGCGCGCAGTCACAGATGCCGAGTTAGAAACAGTCTTTATGGCTCTTGACGGTCAATCTACGGCGACAATTGCAACCAAGCTTGGCATTAGCGACATCGCCGTTCGCAAAAGACTCGGCGAAGTTTACAAAAAGTTTCAGATCGGGGGGAACGGCCCTGGAAAGCTTTCGGAATTGAGGCATCAGTTGCTGTTTTCATACCACACCGACCAGGGAACGAGCGATTTTAGTCGAGGTAAAGGATCTCTATTCAACCTGGCGGCCGGGGGCCGACAGCAAGATTGGGGTCAAGCACCGGATGTTTCGGTTTTTTACGGACGGACTGAAGAATTAACTACTTTAAAGCAGTGGATTTTATCAGATAATTGTCGCCTGGTAGCGCTGCTGGGTTTGGCTGGTAGCGGCAAAACAACTCTGTCGGTGCAGTTGGCAAAACAGGTACAGAATGAGTTTGATTTTGTGATTTGGCGATCGCTGCGATCGACACCAGCACCATCCGACTTCCTAAGTAACTTAATTGAACTTTTTTCTAACCAACAAAAACCCGATCTGCCGTTAGCGGAGCCCTCGAAGAGGATCGACCTCAACGGGAAAATTTCGCGCTTGGTAGAGGAGCTACGGAAGCAGCGCTGTCTAGTAATTTTAGATGATTTTGAAGCGGTTCTCAGACCCCAAGAATTAGCCGGACACTACCGCGAAGGCTACGAAGGATATCGAGATTTAATTGTGCGGCTCTGTGAAGTCAATCACAATAGCTCTTTAGTGCTAGTTAGTTCGGAAGAACCTACGGAACTGGCTTTGTTGGGGGGAGAAAAAGTGCGGTCTTTAAAACCTGCGATTTCCGAGGAAATTGCGCGGGAGATTTTCCAAGAAAAAGGTTTATCTGCTTCCGATCGAGAGTGGGAAATCTTGTTATCTCGGTACGGAGGCAATCTGTTAGCGTTGAAGATTGTGGCGATAACGATTCACGAATTTTTCGAGGGGAACGTTTTAAAGTTTTTAGAAGCGACAGCCTTATTTATTGAAGAACATATCAGTAATTTGCTAGCGCAGCAGTTCGATCGAATGTCTAGTTCTGAACAAGAGATTGCTTACTGGATTGCTATTGCTCCAAGCCAGATTTCCCTGGCGACTTTACGAGAGCAGATGTTGGTCAATTCATCGCTTTCAGATTTGCTAAAAAAGCTCGATTCTCTGGGTCGTCGCTCGTTGATTGACAAAATCAGTGAGGGCGGGGAAACTGTTTTTATGCTTCAGCCTTTGATCGTGCAATATGTGAGCGACCGATTAGTGGAGCAGATTCGAGCAGAGGTTTTGGAGACGGTTAAGACGCAAGGAATAGACAGAATGGGGCTGTTGAAAACTCACAATTTGAGCGTCAATATTGCTAAAGGAAAAGGAGGGAAAGAGGCTCGAAGCAGCTCTCTTTTAGAATTAGTAAAAAATCGGTTGCAAGTGTTGTTTTTGAAGACTACAGGAGCTGAAGAACCGCTCAATATCTTGAATAAAGTTGCCTCCGATCTGGAGGATAAATCGGTTATTGAGGTGGGATATGCTAGGGAGAATCTGGCGGCAATTATTTCGGAACTTCAGTCTTAACAAAAAAGCGATCGCCCTTTGACAAAAGCGATCGCCCAATTTTCAACACAAACAGAATTCGATAAAATTATTTGACAATTCCAAAAACCGATGCAGATTCAGACCCGATAATTTTGCCCAAAGTCGGCGCTTTTTGAGCTTGGGCAATTCTGGGAACCAAAAATCCCTTCGCATAAATCTGAGGATTGTCTTGAGCGATTTGGATATAAGATTGCCGGACTGTGGCGTTCACTGCCACAGTCTTCGCGTCGTAGACTTGCATCGCCATGTTGGGATAAAAACCAATGCCGACAATCGGTATCAAAAAGCAAAATGCGATCGCCACTTCCCGAGGTTTAGCATCAATAAACGGTGCATCACCAGGCAAAACGCAACTATTACCAAAACAAACCGCTTCATCCAGATTGTTTCTCTGATTCTGCAAATTTAGATCCTCAAGGTCGCAAGCCGCTAGTGTCCCACAATTGTAAAATAACTGTCGCAGCATCGAGAGCAAATAAATCGGCGTCAAAATCAGTCCAACTGCCGCCAGGAACACAGTCACCGCGCGGAAAGAACCGCTGTACATATCGCTAGTGGCGACGCCCACAAACACTGACAATTCGCTAGCAAAACCGCTCATTCCGGGGAGTGCCAAGGATGCCATCGCGCCTGCGGTAAACAAGGCAAACACTTTCGGCATGACTTTCCCAATCTCGCCCATCTCGTCCATGATCATTGTATGGGTGCGATCGTAAGTAACGCCAGCCAGGAAAAACAATACTGAGGCGATTAAACCGTGGGAAATCATTTGCAACAGCGCCCCGTTGATTCCCAAATCCGTGAAAGAAGCAATACCCAACAACACGAATCCCATGTGAGAAATCGACGAATTCGCTAAGCGGCGCTTCATGTTAGTTTGGCCGAAGGAATTCAGCGCGCCGTAGATAATATTGACCACGCCGAGCACGGCCATAATCGGTGCAAAGTAAACGTGTGCTTTGGGGAGAAGTTCCAAATTCAGCCGAATCAGTCCGTATCCGCCCATTTTCAGCAATACACCGGCCAGAATCATCGATACGGGAGAAGATGCTTCGCCGTGGGCATCAGGTAGCCAAGTGTGGAAAGGGAAAATTGCCAGTTTCACGCCGAAGGCAATTAACAATCCCGCATAAAGCAGTAATTCTAAACCCAGTGGGTAGTCCTTCAAGCCTAGTTCTACCATGTCGAAGGTGGGGGTGCCTCCGCCGTAGAATGCCATTGCTAAGGCAGCTATTAAAATAAAGATGGAAGCGCCCGCGGTGTAAATCAAGAATTTGGTAGCTGCGTAGCGGCGGTTTTGTCCGCCCCAAATCGAGATTAGCAGGTACACGGGAATTAGTTCTAGTTCCCAGACAATGAAGAGTAACAGTATGTCTTGGGCGACGAACACTCCTATTTGTGCGGAGTACATCACCAGCATCAAGAAGTAAAAGAGTCGTGGCTTGCGATCGACTTCCCATGCAGCAAAAATAGATAGCGTCGTCACCAATCCCGCCAACAGTACCAGCGGAACTGACAGTCCGTCAACGGAAACAGACCAGTTGAGGCCTAAAGAAGGTATCCAGGAATATTGTTCTACGATTTGGAAACTAGAGATACTCGGATCGTAATGTGTCCAAAACACCCAGCACATTAATACAAAATCTGCAATACCTACGCCTAGCGCATACCAGCGGACGGTTTTGCCGTCTGTATCCGGCAGAAAAGGGATGGCGAGGGAAGCTAGGAGGGGTAGGATGACTATTGCGGTCAGCCAAGGAAATTGATCCGCTATCATGATAGTGAGAATAAATACTTAGTTGGAAGTTACCAAGATTATAATACTAAATTTAATCAAAAATTAAGATTTGTAAATAAATCTTTTTTTTTTAGAGATATGGAGAGTAAATCTGCTAAACACAACTTGCTGCAAAAGTCAAGAAGTTTTGCAGTTATTACTCAGGAGTCATTAGTCGCAGTTTAGCGGTTGACAATTACCGATGACCGATTACTCTGTTGTCATGCAGTGGAAAACTGTGGTAAACATTCAGATCGATCGAGATAAAGTCAAGAGTCGATCGGCGAAAGATGCAATTAAAGGGAGATACGCCAATTGCGAGATCCATTTTTCCGGTATTCCCTCCTCCCCGTAAAAAGCCCCCGCCAATTGTCCGTAAACCGCACCAGTTGTATCCGCGTCGTCGCCCAAATTCACAGCCAACAAACAGCCTTCAGCAAAAGAAGAACTGTTGTAAAATGCCCAAAGTGCCGCCTCCAAAGACTTGACAACATAACCAGTACCTTTGATTTCAGGAGGTTGTCGCCGCTTAAAAGAACCCGCCGCAATCTCATCAATCTCTGCCACCAGCGGATTTGCTGCCCAAGATCCAGAAATCGGACAATATCTTTCCGAAAGCAACACATCTTTAGCAACTCCATTCACAGCGCCCGCAATTAAAGCACCAAAATAGCGGCAAGCATCCACACAAGTAGCAGCACCGTGAGTAGTTCTCGAACTTTCGGCAGATTTTTCTATTACTTCTAAAGGATTTGTAGCATAAAACAAAGGCACGGGAGCCAAGCGCATAATCGAACCATTTCCAGCAGTCCCAGCATCGGTAGAACCACAGAAAGGTTTTCCTGTATTTTTAAACTGCCAAAGTGCTTGTCGCACCGTATTGCCAATATCAAAACACGCACCAGTGCTGCTCAAATGTCCCTCTCGCCACCACCGCACATAAGTTTCTAACTGATGGACAGGATCGAAACCTTGTTTCTCAATCAAACTTTCAGCCAAACAAAGCGCCATCGAAGTATCGTCCGTCCACTCGCCCGGTTGCAGTCGAAACGGGCCGCCGCCAACCATATCGTTAATAGGTGTAAATCTTCCGGGGCGACAGAACTCTAAAGTTGTTCCCAAAGCATCGCCAACTGCTAAACCGAGAAGACTGCCGCGATAAAGTTCTATTTGCTGCATAACGTAATTGAAAATTAATAATTAGTAACCGCTAGTGAATTCAAAACCATTTCTCTCTGCATCTTACCTGCCTGTATAACAATCGATGCCAAAATTGTCAAATTCTCTCATTCTCTCTTCTCTTAATTCTCTTTCTCTGTGTTCTCTGCGCCCTCTGCGGTTCATTAAAACAAAATCTTGTTCACAAACGAAATAGAATTGCCCTAACTACCGTTAAAAATAAAAAAACAAGACTTTTCCCCCCAAAGGCTGAGGCAAAAGACGACTCAGGCTAATATTGATGTTAACCTGTCCCTACCCGAGATCAAACTGTCCCATGACACCCGATGCCTCCGCCGCAGCCGCTGCTGCCGCCCCTCAATCAACACCCGAAGTCAGCTTAGAGTTGCAAGTCCGACTCAAGACAGAAGATGGACAGCTACTGTTGCTACTCCCCCCAGAAACCAACAGCGAACCCGCAACAGCCACGGCCTCGACTTGGACTGAACTTTGGCAGCAGCTAAAAGTCAGGCTGAATGCAGGAGAACGCTTTTGGCAGCCTAACGCAGAAGTACAATTGATGGGGAACGATCGACTTTTAGATATCCGCCAACTGCAAGAGATAGCCTCTGCCCTCTCGGAAGTGGAACTGCAACTCAAACGAGTCCACACCAGTCGCCGCCAAACCGCCGTTGCCGCAGCTACGGCAGGCTATTGTGTAGAACAGCAGCCTCCGGTTTCTTCCCTGAATAAAGCCGCCGCCGAAAAACCGCAATCGCTGGCGGAACCTTTATATTTGCAGATGACAGTGCGATCGGGCGTAGAAATTCGTCATCCAGGCACCGTCGTACTTTTGGGAGACGTAAATCCAGGCGGCTCAGTCATCGCCGGAGGCGATATCCTAGTTTGGGGCCGTTTGCGGGGAGTCGTGCACGCCGGTGCCGGTGGCAACACCAAAAGCGTGATTATGACCTTGCAGATGGAACCGATGGTGATTAGGATTGCTAAGTATGTTGCCAGAGGCCCAGAAACCTCACCCGCTCAGTTTTTCCCGGAAGTCGCCTATGTGACGCCTCAAGGGATTCGGATCGGTAGAGCCTCTGATTTTGACAAATCGCAGTTAGTTGGGGGTAATGAGTAATCGATAATTGGTAATTGGTAATTGGTCATTGTTAATGGGTAATTGTTAATACTATTTCTCTTTAAGCCTGCACTCGATCATTTTTGCCTTGGGTAAATCTGTCACTAAAAGACGATTTGAAAAATCAGTGCAAATTAATAGATAATAGTAGAACAAGGAGAGTATTGAGTGTTGAGTTAATTCACTGAATAACAGATTACTGCAAAATTTCCAAAGAATAGTTGCCAATTATCAATTACTAATTCCCAATTACTAATTCCCAATTACTAATTCCCAATTACTAATTCCCAATAAATCTAAAATCGCTTATGGCTCGCATTATTGTTGTTACATCAGGGAAAGGCGGGGTAGGAAAAACCACCTCTACAGCCAATCTCGGCATGGCTTTAGCTAAGCGGGGACGCAACGTTGCCGTAATTGATGCCGATTTCGGTCTCAGAAATTTGGACTTGCTGCTGGGCTTAGAAAATCGGATTGTTTACACGGCATTAGAAGTTCTCGCAGGAGAGTGTCGGTTAGAGCAAGCTTTGGTGAAAGACAAGCGGCAGCCGCGCTTGGTGCTGTTGCCGGCTGCCCAAACTCGGATGAAAGATGCCATCAGCGCCGAGCAAATGAAGCAGCTTGTGGGGATGTTGGGAGCAAAATACGACTATATTTTGATCGACTCTCCTGCTGGAATTGAACAAGGTTTTCAAAATGCGATCGCCCCGGCCCAAGAAGGCATCATTGTCACCACTCCAGAAATCGCTGCTGTCCGCGATGCCGATCGAGTCATCGGCCTGCTGGAAGCCAACAACGTCAAGAAAATCAACCTGATCGTCAACCGGATCAGACCCGCAATGGTGCTGGCAAATGATATGATGTCGGTGCAAGACGTGCGGGAAATCCTCGCGATTCCGCTGTTAGGCGTCGTTCCCGACGACGAGCGCGTCATCGTTTCCACCAACCGAGGCGAACCATTAGTATTGTCGGAAACGGCCTCTTTAGCTGGAACTGCCTTCGACAATATTGCCCGCCGCTTAGAAGGCGAAAAAGTTGAATTTCTAGATCTCAATCCCCGTCGGGAAAACTTCTTCACTCGCCTCCGCAAGTTCTTAAACACTAAAATTATGTGATGTGCTCATTGGCGATCGGTCTTTAACCGCAGCAACTGCATCACAAAAACTAGCCGAGATTTCCCCCAGTGACACCAGTTCCCAAAAAGAATGAAACTGTAGGTCAACTCCAAACCCTTAGGGAATGAGTGATTCCCCAATCGAAAATCGAAAATCGAAAATCGAAAACGGTATGACCTTTTCTATGCCTAACCCTTGACAAACCAGCCCGACCCATGATACACACACTTCTCGAACGACTTTTCCCGCGCACCCCTGACAACAGCCGCGACGAGGTAAAACGGCGCCTCAAACTGGTTCTAGCCCACGATCGCTCAGAACTCAGCCCAGAAATGGTTGAGTCGATGCGCCGAGAAATTCTAGAGGTGGTATCTCGCTACGTGGAAATCGATACCACCGGGTCTGAGTTCTCGCTGGAAAGTGACCAGCGAGCCACAGCACTGATTGCAAATCTCCCGATCCGGCGAGTCAGGCACGAACATCCATCGGGGAATTTGCCCCAGAGTTTGCCCCAAAATCGGCCCGAGTATGTACCTGAGTATGTACCTGAGTATGTAGTCGAAACTCTCCCAGACACTAAAGAGTGATAGGGATTAACATTTTTATTTCAGACAACGAGTTCGATCGGCTCGATCGCCATTTAAATTAAACTATAGCAACCGCTTTCGTCGGTTAGAAAATAGACTAGAATTAGTCGCCATTCGGGGCGCTCGATCGCCCCGACAAGGGGTCCAAATCTTACAGTTACAACCTCCGTTATCAGGTCATCCGAGCGATCGAGCTAAATGGCATGAACAAAATCGAAGCCGCTCAAGAGTTTGGAATCAGTTGCAACACCATCGACTTGTGGCGTCGATCGGCAAAGCGAAACACGAGACTTCCAAGCTGTTCGATCGACCCCCTGGTAATGGTCACTTGCATCACAAAACGAGCAAAGTTCCGAGAGTTTGTCAAACTACACAAGCACAATACCCAAGCTGACATTGCACAACTGTGGGAGGCAGGGCATGATTGCTTTGTACTCAGACCAAAAAAATAATTAAGAGTTGTAATCACTATTGACATCTGCACAATTAGCTAATATTCTTTTTATTTAAGATTAAAAATTCTACAACTCTTTTCAGCAAAAACTTAAAAAAGTTTTCAAGTCCGCGCCTCCCTCCATAACCACTTTTAATCAAGAGGAAGATTGAATCATGGCAGTATCTCTGACCAAAGGACAACGGGTATCGCTAGAAAAAATTTCACCAGGCCTCTCAGAAGTATTCATCGGACTGGGATGGGATGTTAAAGCTACAGACACGGGTTCTGACTTTGACCTAGACTCATCATTGTTCCTCTTAGGTGCTAATGAAAAATTAATTTCTGACAACCACTTCATTTTTTATAACAATCTCACAAGTCCCGATCCAGACAAATCCGTGCAGCACATGGGAGATAACCTCACCGGGGCAGGGGAGGGGGATGATGAAGTTATCAAAATCAACCTCAAAAAAGTGCCTAACGATATCCAAAAAATTCTTGTAACTGTAACCATCCATGAAGCACAGCAACGCCGTCAAAATTTTGGTCAGGTGCAAAATTCCTTCGTGCGGATCGTTAATTCCCAAACACAACAGGAAGCGGTTCGCTATGACCTTGTAGAAGATTATTCCATAGAGACAGCGCTGATCATGGCTGAACTTTACCGGAAAGACGGCGAGTGGCGTCTCAATGCAGTGGGAGCCGGTTATCAAGGTGGTTTACAAGCATTACTCGATCGTTATAGCTAAAAGGTAAAACACATGGGAATTAACCTACAAAAAGGACAGCGCATCTCCCTTTCCAAAGAAGCGCCCGGGCTAACAAAACTGATCTGCGGATTAGGGTGGGATGTAGCAAAACGCTCAGGTGGGGGTTTGTTTGGGGCTTTTAGCAATGCTCCCGATTATGATCTGGATGCCTCAGTGATGTGTTTAGATCGAAATGACAAAGTGAATGATATGGCAAATATCGTTTATTTTGGCAATCTCTCCCACCGTTCAGGAGCTATTACGCATCTAGGTGATAATCTGACTGGAGCGGGAGAGGGAGATGACGAGCAAATTCTCGTCGATTTATCTCGAATGCCCTCGCAAATTGTCAAACTGGTTTTTACAGTTAACATTTACGATTGCATTGCACGCAAGCAAGACTTCGGACAAGTTCAAAATGCGTTTGTGCGTTTGGTTAATACGTCTAATAATCATGAACTCGCAAAATATAACCTATCAGGTTCTGAATACAAAGGCATGACTGGGATGCTCATGGCAGAAATCTACAAGCATAATGATGAGTGGAAAATGGCGGCCATCGGTAACGGTGTTAAGGTTAATGGGTTACAGGAACTTGTGAAAACCTATGCTTAACAACTCCTTCGGTACATAGATGCTCCTTACTTCCTGGAATCCGAAGTGGGCTACAACGATCGAAACCTTTTTTTGCTGACAATAGCTAATCAGCCGAATTTACATTGAAGGAAAACCAATAGAATGGGAATCCAATTAACCAAAGGTGAAAGGTTAAATCTTTCTAAAGCTGCTCCAGATTTAAAACAGGTGGCGATTGGCTTAGGTTGGGATGTGAGCCAGGTTGGTCAGAGCTATGATATTGATGCTTCTGTGTTTATGTTAGGTGCTGCTGGCAAAATAATTCATGAAAAATACTTTGTATTCTATAATAATCTGAAATCACTGGATGGCTCTTTAAGACATTCAGGAGATAACAGAACTGGGCAAGGCGAAGATGATGATGAGACTATCTACGTAGATTTGACAAAAGTCAAGATTGCTATTGAGCAAATAGTTTTTGTTGTCACTATTCACGAAGGGCTGGAAAAAAATCAAAATTTCAGCCAAGTTAAAAATGCGTTTATCAGGCTTTACAACCAGGAAACAGGAGTCGAGTTAGCTCGGTACGATTTAAAAGAAGCTTTTTCTCAAGAGACAGCGTTGGAGTTTGGCAGATTATATAGAAAAGACTTAGAATGGAGATTTAAATCAGTAGGAGAAGGCTATAAAGCCGGCTTGCAAAGTTTTGTTGATCGATATTTTGTCGATACTCAACAGGAAGAGAAGAAAGTTGAGAGTTCTGTATTAACTTATGAAAAAGAAACCCAACAGGCACCTATTGATATTACAAAAAAAGCCGACATCAGCCTTTTAAAAGCAAAAGTAGATATTTGTCTTAAAAAGAAAGGAATTGATAATATCCTAGCAAGAGTTGCTTTGGTTTTGGATATTTCTGGCTCTATGAGCCATCAATATAGTTCTGGTGCAGTGCAAGCGTTCCTTGAAAGAATAGTTCCAGTAGCTAGCAGACTAGATGATGATGGTACATTAGATGTTTGGTTTTTTGGCTCAACATTCAAAAGAACAAGCTCGGTGACGGAGACAAATGTTGATGACTATATCACAAAAGAAGTCGGCGAAATGAAGAGAGCTTTAGTTGTTTTTAAAATGCCTTCTCTGATGCTGGAATTAGGCGGGGGAAACAATGAAAGTTTGGTAATACAAGATGTCATAAAAAAGTATACTCAGGAAAAGCCTAGTAAACTGCCTGCATTTATTGTTTTCCTTAGTGATGGAGGCGTTACTAACGAGCAAGAAATTAAAAAATTTATAGTTGACGCTGCAAAGTATCCGATCTTTTGGCAATTTGTTGGATTGGCTGGTTTTAACTATGGAATTCTGGAAAGACTAGACAGTATGGGTGGCCGGGTGGTTGATAACGCTAACTTTTTTCATTTAGACGATTTGGGAAACATCACTGATGAACAATTGTATGAAAGACTGCTCAATGAATTTCCCGCTTGGATTAAGCAGGCAAGATTGAAAGGAATATTAAAATAGGGAAATCAGAGCCTTTTGTTGCGGACTGTGGCAACTATCAACTCACCCCATAGCCCTAGCTGAAATTAGCTCAAATTAACAAGAACATTACGATAAAAAATTCCTACACTCAGTCAATGTCGCTCTACGATCGCCTAGACTTAACCAAACACAATCGCAAGCTAAAACTCCCCCTCTCTCAACGGCTAAACCTGACTAGAACCCCCAAACTCTGCTGTCACGGCTGTCGTTCCCGTATCCAGCCTCAATGGGAGTTTTGCCCTTGCTGTGGAATAGTTCTAATTGATAATGATAGCGATTTTCGCCGTTGTATTTGGGTAGATGTATCAGGAATGGATGTCGCACCCGAAAATAAAGAAGCGATCTTTTCCCTACTGATGGACGCATTCTCCAAACTCTACGGCGCATTTAGAAGCATCAAAATATTTTTGACCTCCGATCCCCCCGATCCCAAAGAGTGGGGCGAAGATTTTACCCATGTTTATATATTCGCTGACAGCCAGCCCGTTGACTATCTTGGCGTGGCTAGCTTCAAGTCGGGAATGGTTACAGATCGGGCGATTATTCGGATTGACCAAGTATTCTATGCTTCATACAATGCCAGCCTTAGTCTCAATCAATTATCTAACTTAATTGCAAATACCATTGCCCATGAAATAGGACATACACTAGGGCTCGATCATTCTGCACTTCCCACCGATGTCATGCACAATGGACTCGTTCATACTGTTCATAGCTTAATGCCTCCATCATTTCATGCAGAGCAAATAAACTCCATGAACAATGCTATTCGCAGATATAAAGCCTTGAATAATTGATTGGCATGAACCAGAGAATAGCTAAATTTAGAGGTCGAATTCCCCAGGATTAATACCCACAGCATGGCAAGCTTCTCTAACAACCTTCTTTTCATCTTTGTCAAAATTACCATCCGCACCGCCGATAATAATCCCTATTTGGATGACTGCCCGACCTTGGTCTAGTTTTTTATTGAGTTTGGCTATGGCTTGGATAGCCTCAACCTTACCAAAATCGAAGTCTTGTGATAGCTTCTCACAATAAAAATCAAATTTTTGCTTCAACTCCGACGCCGGAAAAATTTTGAGTGTTTCATTTGAAACTATTAGAGCCGTCGTTTTTTGTCTTTCAGCAGCATTGATAGTGCCATCAGCAGCAGCAATCAATGCACATATTGCCATTGAGGCATCAGCAAAATCATTATTTTTAAACTTGGAAATGTTGGTTTGCAGAGAATCGTTGATTTGTGATACGTTCTGCTTTAATTGCTCCCAGAAACTCATTTTTTCTCCTATTTGGTGAATGAGATATGATGTTTGCGACCGGAGTCGGAGTAATCTAAGCTGCTCTTAACTTGCCAAGCAATTGCCGGGCCCTGTAAGACGCTCAAGTTTATGGATTACACTCCTGTAGTTTATCATGTTTCTTAAAATTTTAGATTAATAAATTATTTCGGAGTCAATTTGCAGCCGACTGATAAATATCCGTTGCTACCAGCAAGGAACTAGGGTCATAAAATTAGCACATTGAAGCACTTCCAGTCTCTGTCCCAACCGACGAAAGCAGTTGCTAAATCTTTCTACAATTAAAATCTTGTGGGGCGGGAACTCTTAGCGCGCTCCAAATATGCGATAGAAATGGGAAAAGTTTGTGATACCTGAAAACTCATGAAGTTAATCCTCATAACTAATCGCTCTTTCCAGAGCAGCTTGCGTCCCGGACTATCTTAATAACTAATCGCTCTTTCCAGAGGATCTTGTAACTGGAGTTCTAAGGGTCGGTCGGAGCGAATTTCTAAACCGGGTAAATCATGTTTGACTAACATTTTTTCGCCTGTTTCAGCAGTGGCGCTCGGCCAGAGTACCCAGCGGCTGCCAGGGGAAAGAGTGCTTAAACTTGCAGAGTTTTGAGTCAGCCAAATTATCGGCAGTTTCGACCGATTATCGATCGCATCTTCTCCAGCATTAACTGCAGCTAAAGTTTCCAAAACTACCCTGTTCCCAGAGACGAGTCCAGTCCCGGCAGTCCAAAGTTTGACGTTTAACAGGCGCTTGCTAGCATAGAAGTACAGGGATGCAGCTACAGTTACGGCTCGTTCAAATTCTTCTGGCTGCCACGCCGCAGCGCTGTCGAGAGCAATAATAATTTCTTGACCGCCGGCGGCAACTTCTAATTCTCTCACCCGCAGTTCTCCGTAGCGGGCGCTGGTGCGCCAGTGAATCAGGCGGGTGGGGTCTCCGTGGCGGTAAGGTCTCAGGTTGCGGGTGAGGCCTTCTGTAGCAGCTTGCGATCGACTGCGATTGTAAAATTGCGGGCTGTCTTCTTGACCGATGCGATCGATCAAAGGGCAAGTGCTCAACGGCAAAACTTGTGGATAGACAATTGCCACCGCTTTGACTGGGCGACTGCGCCGGCACCAAAACAACCCTAAAGGCGCTGCAGTCCTCAAGTTTACCTCTTGCCACCGATAGACGCCCCGCTGCCGGACTTCTAAATAGTATGTATCCCTGTATATACTGTTAGGGTCTATGACTTCGATCGGGCGGACGATTGGTTCTCCCAGTACAAACGGCAAGATGTCTACCACTTGCAACAAAGTCTTAGGTTCGCTGGCGCTATTTTCGATTTCTAGTTCGACGGTGATTCGATCGCCAGCACTCACCGGTTCGATCGGGCGGCGGCGGACTTCCAAGGAACGGAGCGATTTTCCCGGCAAAACCGCCGCTACTCCCAACAACGCCAAACCCCCACCGCTAAGCGCGTACAGCCACCCAGACATTGTATTGGTCGCAGACCCAAAAAAGAAAACCGTCATCCCCAAGAGCAGCCAACCCGCGTAGGCGGGGGTAACAGCGCGATTTTCGAGCCAGTCGGCAATTTTGTGACCGATGTTCATAGGAGTTGCAATTGTTAATTACTCGATCGCCCCATCAAGCCTAATTGTAAAATATTCTCAGCATTTAGCACCGAATTAGCTGCGAGCCATTAGATTAGAAATCGGGCATTTTTTCGCCATAAATCACATTGACCCCGCCCAAAAACGGATACAAGCCCCCGACACTCAGTCAGGGTCGATCCCCAAATTTTAGACTCTAGTTCCTGCTCCCAGATTAATCTGTGGAGTAAATCTAAAATCTAAAATCTAAAATCTAAAATCTAAAATAGACTGACTGGAGACCAAAAAATGAACCCATTAAACAATCCTACACCCGTTCAACCAGAGGCTCAAGCCCGCCGACGAACACCGCCGCCACCGCCGCCCTTGGCTGTAACACCCGCGCCTCCTGCACCCGCGCCTCCTGCACCCGCGCCTGCCCAGCAGCAGCGGCCTGTCGAGACACCCGTCAGCACGATCGAACAAATGGTCAGAGACGCCCATAGCGCAGGAGCTTCCGACATTCACATTCGAGTCGGCCAAGTACCTCGATTTCGGATTCGGGGCGTGATGCAAGTAGCAACTACCCACCCCAAAGTAACGCCAGAAATTTTTGAACATTACCTAGCCGAAATTCTCACCCCCGAACAGCGAAAACAGTTTGCAACTACCAAGGAATTAGATTCAGCAATTTTTTATCCGGGCTTCGTGCGGTGTCGGCTAAACTGTTTTGATTCCCTCAGCGGCGGTGCCCTAGTATTGCGGTTGATCAGTTTGGAAATACCTACTATCGATTCCTTGAGGTTGCCAGAAGTTTTCAAAAATATCATTTTGCGATCGCAGGGATTAATATTGGTTACGGGGCCTACCGGTTCGGGGAAATCGACAACCGTAGCTGCGATGATCGACCACCTCAATCAGATGGAGCAAAAGCACGTAGTTACAATTGAAGACCCGATTGAATTCATTCACCCTTCTAAAAAATGCTTGGTCAGCCAGCGGGAAGTCGGCTTGCATACCCACGAGTTTCAGCAGGCTTTGCGGGCAGTTTTGCGGGAAGATCCGGATGTAATTCTGATCGGGGAAATGCGCGATCGCGTTACCATCAATACAGCATTGCAAGCAGCTCAAACTGGTCACTTAGTATTGGGAACTCTCCACACTCGCAGCGCCATTAACGCTCTTAATCGGTTGTTGAACCTGTACCCGCCTGAGGAACAACAGGCGATGCGGATTCAAATTTGCGATTCTTTAGTAGCGGTAATTGCCCAACTTTTGCTGCCAACAGTGGACAACCGTCGGGTAGCAGTTCACGATATTTTGGTGAATACACCTGCCATGCACGATTACTTGATGAAAGGTGCTGATGACGAAGCTTTCCGGTTGATGGAACATGATACTTACGAAGGAATGCAGATTATCAACCAGGGTCTTTACAAACTGGTGCTCGAAGGCAGAGTGACGATCGAAGAAGCAGCAAAAACTTCTCCCGAAGCCAGCGATTTAGACCGCCGCTTGCGGACAGGAGGCTACGATGTTGCGGACGCTCGCGGCTTTGAAGGCAGCAAAAAAGAACGCACCGTTCGCGCCTAGTCGCACCACACATACAGGGGTAGGCACAGCAGGACTACCCCACCGCTCGGGTAGCAATTTTTTCAGTGGAGCGAAATATTGGGCGTTATTATGCGTAATATTACTTAATTTTTTCAGCTTATTTAGTAGCAACAAATACATTTTTCTTACGTAATAAAATGCTACTATCTATGTCAAGGATATTGTTAAGTTTTTTAAACACCGACCCTACTTTACATTAACTTTAAAATTGCGTGAAAACTCGCAGGTGATTACAAAGAAATAGTAAAGATCTGTTATTAGTATTGCCAACAGTCAGCAACTTAAGTTTATAGTTGTAGAGACAAAATTTGAACAGAGAAGGTTCCGACTTTGCCGATCGCAAAAGTAAGCAGGTAAAAAAAGCGCTTAATAAAACTACAAGTAGGCTTAATACAAGTAATTAGTAGCAGAGCCGATCGCGTGTCTTTCCGATTAAGTAGCTTTCAGTCTAAAAAATCCTAAATCTAGACAGGCTTTTAAAGATTCTGTCCATCAAAAATCTGTTTAACAATTTAGAATCAGCAACCGTATTCCTAGAAATTAAAGGAGACCAAAAAGTGAAGAGTGCATTTAACCCCTCAGAAGTGTTTGAAGGTGCCAGCAAAGCAGAAATCATCGATCGCATCCAGCAGCTAGTTCCCCCGGGTTCTCCGGAACCGCAAGATCCTGAAATCCTAGCGGCCTTACAAACTCTCACCGCACAGCTAATCGCAGCCTATCAAGCCGACGGACAATTAGAAAGCGAACCTTTTAGCGACGTGCGCGGTCGCACAATTCACCTATACGCATCCGCAGTCAGCAGCCAAATCAAAGGAAAAAGCATCCTCATTACCGGTGGAGAAGGATGTGTCGGTCGTTTCTTAATCGCAAAACTCCTCGAACTAGGCGCCACGAAAATCATTTCCGCAGACAACGCCCGATGTCAAAACCCCGAAGAAAATCTCCCGCTTTTTACCAAAGAAGGTGCAGTAACTTTCTATGCCGCAGACATTCGCAACTTCGAGGCGCTGAAACACATATTTGAGATAGAAAAACCAGAAATTGTTTTTCACTTAGCAGCCCAACGCCAACCCGGACTAGCTGAAATCAAAATCAGAGAAACAGTTACAACCAGCCTGTTAGGATGTAAACACATCATCCAACTGTGCGAAGAATACGGCATAGAACACTGCATCTTCTCTTCCACAGGCAAAACATCTCGATATTTTACAACCGAAGTTTACGCCGCCTCCAAAAAGTTTGCCGAATGGCAATTTGCCAAAGCAGCTCAAGAAGGAGATGTCACTTACGGGATGGTTCGCTTTACTCATATGTTGGAAAATAGCTTGTTTTGCGAGCAAATGTCTAACAAAGTAAAGCAAGGTAAAACTGTCAACGTTCACGCACCGCACCGCTACGTAACCGCTCAAAATCTTGTCGAAGCCGTACATTTATTGCTGAATTCGCTGGTTGTGTCCGTTCCCGGAAAACTGAAATTTGTCGCCGTGAGTAATCTCGGGTGGCCGACAGAAACCTTGGAAGTAGCTCTTTATAAAATTCTTGAATCAGGCAAAAATTTGCCGATTTATTTTCAAGGACTTTTGCCGGGATACGAAGAACCATTTTTCCTCGGACAGTTTGACTGGAAAAAACCTACAGACATTCACCTCCTAATTAATGTTTTGGAAGATCCTTTTAGAAGTGTTGATGATGCTGGTGACATGGTGAGTGTAGAATTAGCTCCTTTTTCTTTGCGCGTGTTAGATAAACAAGTGTCGAAGCTGGAAAGCTTAATCGGCGATCCAGCTTTCCCGGAAGTGCAAATCAAGCACGCTCTTGTCGCAGCAGAAAAAGAAGTGATTGCTTCCTCTTTTGCGTGGAGTTCCCCCGAAGACTTGTTGAAGATTTTGCAGTGGGGGATACATCCGAAGAAATTGCAAGGTTACGGAACGGAAATCGCTGACTACAGCGAGATTATCGAACTCCTCCTGCAAGGAATATACGGGCGGCTTAACCAAGAAGTCCTGAACAGTGCTGGAGTTACTGCTGATGAATTTGATGACTTAGTGGAGAGTCTTTCTACGCTGGATTCTATTCAAGCAGAAGTGGGATATTTGCGATCGGTGTCGAGATATATCAGAGAATTTGCACCCCCCGCACAGTTCACCACCAAAAAATCTGAACCTTTTGCTATCCCCGATGCAGCGTAGCTTAAACATAGTTTTGAGTTTGGAGATTGCTTCCTGACTTGCCACCCACAGGGGGTGAATGAGCTAAACATCGACCAAGTTGTTAGTTAATTACAAACAGAACACCCAGAAACCAGTTTTCTCCAAGAAACCTGGTTTCTAAGCGTGTTTAAGGTTTAGTTAAATTGATATACTTACCTTTTTTAGAATCGACATGATATGATATTATTTGCAATCCCATAAGAGAAATCAAATTAATTTGTAGCGAGGACACCAGTGCTAGTAGTTTTATTAGGACTTAAGCCATCATTACCAACGTTATAAGGGTGATTTTTCGAGCGCATGATATGATGATACTTTAGATAGCGTTGTGCAATGAGTTAACAAAGATACGATTAAATTAAATGGACTCAATGAACGCAACAAATAAAATTAAATTAAGGTACTAGAATTGTGGAAATAAATCAGCTACTGTTTTTATTGATTGATGTTGTGCTATTGGCGATCGCCCTGATCCTTCTCATTCCCGTTGCAGTTCTATTTCTAGAATGCTGTGCAGCTTTCTTGTCCGACCTGGGCGAGACAGCGGAAACTAAAGCGCCCCGCCCCAAAGTAGCAGTTTTAATTCCCGCTTACAACGAAGCAGCAGGAATTGCCACCACCATCTCCACCATATTGCCGCAGCTAACACCTCAAGACCGCTTGTTAGTGATTGCTGACAACTGCACGGACGCCACGGCAGAAATCGCCCGTAACTGCGGTGCAAATGCGATCGAGCGCCAAGACACACAGCGCAAGGGCAAAGGATACGCACTGGATTTCGGCTTGCAGTCGATCGAATCCGACCCCCCAGAAGTAGTAATCATGGTTGACGCAGACTGCATTTGTCAGCCAGACTCTATAGAAAAATTAGCCCGGGTTGCAGTTGCCGAACAAAGACCAGTGCAAGCGACTTATTTAATGGAACAGCCGCCCAATCCTACTCCAAAAGATTCAATTTCTGCTTTAGCCTTTCTCGTGAAAAACTTAGTCCGTCCCAGCGGATTAAAACAGTTAGGATTTCCATCATTGCTAACAGGAACTGGCATGGCTTTTCCGTGGTCGATAATTCGATCGGTTACTCTAGCAAGCAGCAATATTGTTGAAGATATGCAGATGAGTTTGGATTTGGCGATCGCCGGACATCCAACCGTATTCTGCCCCGAAGCCAACGTCACCGGGTGTTTGCCACAGCAGCAGCAAGCAGCCAAAAGTCAAAGAACCCGATGGGAACACGGTCACATACAGACATTATTAACTCAAACTCCCCGGCTGACAGCAGCATCTTTACAGCAAAAACGGTTTGACTTATTGGCGATCGCCCTTGACTTATCCGTCCCTCCCCTTTCGCTGTTAGTCGCTATCTGGCTAGCCACTTTTGCCGCCTCATTACTAGCAGCAACCTTGGGAACATCGCCGATTCCTGCTATCTTGTTAGGAGTACAAGGACTGCTAATTTTAGTTTCAATTGTCAGCGCTTGGGCTAAATTCGGGCGTGCCGATATTTCCGGCGCAACTCTTTTATCCGTACCTTTTTACATCCTGTGGAAAATCCCTTTGTATCTGGGTTTTCTCCTGAAGCGGCAAACTAAATGGGTGCGGACAGAACGCGATGTTTAGTATTCGGTAGGGTGCGTCAGCCAAATAGTTGACGCAACTAAAAAATCTCGTTTCTGACGCACCTTACGACGCATAATATGTAAATATAAGTAACTTTTTTGAGTGCCACGACTCATGTTTTTGAGTGGGATTGTGTGCCGAACTTGATCCAGAAAAGGAGATTCCCACGGGGAGTAAGAAGGTTGACATAGATGATAAATCTGCGGTTTTAGGTTAAACAAACTATTATACCGGATCTGCGATACAATTATGAAAGCTGATTCAAACTCTCGTACTGGAAGAATTGGTGTTGCCGGAACAGCCTTACTCTTTGAGAGATTAGGTTGGATCTTTCGTGAGCAACCTATAGAAGACTATGGTATCGATGCTCACCTTGAAGTGGTTGAGAGTAATACAGCAACAGGTAAATTAATTGCACTTCAGATCAAATCTGGGAAAAGTTGGTTTAAGGAGAAAACCACTGATGGCTTTGTTTTTCGTGGCAAGACAGATCATCTAGAATACTGGCAGAAACACTCATTACCTGTCATGGTTGTTTTATATGATGATGAGGAAGAAATTGCTTATTGGCAGGCAGTTAATAGCAGTAATGTCCCGAAGACCAATAAGGCATGGAAACTTATTATCCCTTTTGAACAGCAGATCAATATTCTATCGCTTAAAAAAATTCAAGAGTTTAGTAGAAAACTGACTGCGACTAATGGTTACACAATCCTTTCATTTCAGGATGTTAGTCATGGTGGGGCAAAAAGATATTCTGCAAACATTCTTCTAAGCAAGGAATCTGGGGGGGTGACAAAGAGGTCTACGAGATAGACTGTATAAGGGTTGCTGCCCGCATACCTTGTTGATAAAAGCGGCGTTTAGAAGGAGTTAACTTCATTAACTGTTCTACCTCGTCAGAATATTGTTCGAGATAATTAACCCACTTTTGTCCATCTGAACCAACACCAAATGTACTCCGTCTTCGATATCTTTTTTTAGGTTCTTTGCGGCGAGATACGTATTTTTGTACCTGATTTTTCCTCATTTCGCTGCCTTGAAATATTCCCGAACTGTAGGCGAGCGTCATGAGCAAAATCATGTTAATAAGTCGGTCTCCTTTTAAGCTGGTTCCTTCAAGATCGTAGCCTCCTGTTTTACAGTCTCGGAACATTTCTTCAATACCCATCCGCTGCTTATAAGCATTGATAGCTGCCGGCAATGACCCTAAATCTGTGAGTATAAACCACGCTTCATCAACCTTCCATCCCCCGTAGTTCCTTTTCCA